>NZ_JBQQFC010000190.1:0-4755 GCF_052258445.1 Psychrobacter sp. T6-1 | reverse complement strand
GTGACGAAGTTACCTGAGACGGCATCGATACGAGAGCCATACATAGGCGAGTTGGCAAGGCCCATAGACAGCTGCGCTTCAATCTGTAAGCGAATCGCGCCTACAGCTTGCAAGATAGAGGGCATCGCCTCACGCGGGGTGACGCGGATATCTTGATGCAAAGGAGAGGTAATACCGACTTCTTTGAGGTTCTTCTCAATTTGTGGACGTGCGCCGTGCACGAGTACCAGCTTAATACCTAAGCTGTGGAGCAAAGCGAAGTCATGAATAAGGGTGCTAAAATTGGGATGACGAACCGCCTCGCCGCCAAACATAATAACGAAAGTCTTGCCGCGATGGGTATTAATGTAGGGCGCAGAGTTACGAAACCAATGGACGTATTCAGGATTAATCTGTGGCATAGCGCTAGTAGTCATAATAGGAGCAGTCTAAAGAGGAAAAAGGGGTGACAAAAAGGGTTTGCCTGCAAAGATTTACCATAGCAAAAAACACCGTTATGAGCTATCTTTTTATTTGAATAGAATCAAGGGGCATTTATAGTGGAAAAGCTATATACACAACCTCAACACGGGGTTAGTATACCTACAAATACTTTTTGCTATGCTAAGCGCTATTGCACCAACACGACTCAAGAATAATCACGACTCAAGATTAATCTCGGCTACGATTTACTGACCTCGTTTTATCGATACATTAATTAGGGATAATGAACCTCATGAAAAAAATCAACTCTCTTGCCAATCCATTTACCGCTTGGAGCGGTCATCGCTTATTTCACGTCGTCGCAGGTACGCTTATCGGTGTGATGGCAGTCACTCAAGCTTCGGCGATGCTACCGACGCCTGAGCAGACTGTTGACAATCCAGCGATGATGCAGCCTAGCACCTCAAGCGTGCAAGCGGTCAATACGACAGTGACCGCAGCGCTCGTCGGCGTGGATGCCAATGGACAAGAAACTTTGATACCTGTCGATGCCAATACCCGCTTGCAATCTGGCAACATCTTAGAATATCAGGGTTATTTTACTAATAATAATGCAGATCGCGTGCGCAAGATGACAGTTACCATGAGTATCCCTGAGCAAGTAGAAATGATACGTGTGGTCGCGCCTGAGTTCCCGTATGGTAGTGTCGATGGCAATACGTTTGCTCGTATGCCGCTGCGCTCACGAGTCAATAATCAGCTGGTAGAGGTTGCACCAAAATACTATAAAGCAGTACGCTGGGATATCGAAGATGTGGGTCTCAATGACACAGTAATGGTTAAGTACCGCGCTAAAGTTAAATAGATAAATTAGCGCTACGACAGAAAACACGATGATAAAAAGCACGGCAGTTTATATCTGTCGTGCTTTTTTGTGCTTAGCCGTTTTTGTTTATATTGATAACATCAAAGGGCCGTATATTTGCTCTTGGTTTTATCTTTAATGAATACTTTGATGGCATCAATTTGCGCCGTGGTAGCCTGCTCGCCTGCATCGATTAAAGCGCGGCGTTGACTGGTATCAAGCGAGCTAATATGACCGACTTTTGGGGTGATGATAATATCGGCGCGCTCGCGTTCACTGACCATAGCGGTTCGACTGCTCGAGGTGGCGGTACTACGCGCAAAGGTGTTCTCAAGTAAGCCCCAAAAGCTACTTAGAGAAGTAATAGTAGGTATTCTATCAGTAGCGCTCGTGCGCGCTTTGCTATCAGCAGCGGTAACGTCGACGGCGATGACGATATCCGCGCCTAAGTCGCGCGCGCTATCAACGGGTACTAAACTGACTACGCCGCCATCGATGTATTTTTTGCCGACGCGTTCAGGAATGCGCGGTGCGATGAATATATTGGGCACACTACTTGACGCTTGTACTGCAAGGCCGGCATCACCTGTAGTAAATACCGTTTTCTTTAGCGTATGTTTTTCAGCGGCGACTGCTGCAAATCGAATAGGGAAGTTCTCTATAGTGCGCCCTTCAGCTTTAGCATTAATAAAGTTTCTCAGCTTTATCCCTTCAATAAACCCCTGATTTGACCAAGTAAAATCAGTCAAGTCGCTATCAGAGGTAGTCAGTGCTAGCTGCTCTAATTGCGCGGCACTATAACCGCTTGCGTACAAGCTACCGATGACGCTGCCGATACTCGTACCGACGATAAGGGTCGGCGTAATGCCATTCTCCTCCAGCACTTTTATCACTCCAACATGAGCAAAGCCTTTAGCGCCGCCGCCGCCCAAAACCAGCGCCACGCTTGGTGGTTCTACGATCGCAGCTGGCATAGTTGCAGCTGGCGTCATACTGTTACAGGCACTCATGAGGACAGTGAGCGCTATCAGCAGACTAGGCTGCATAGCTAAGCGAAAAGCTCTTAGCTTGCTAGATTGGCTATGCTTGGCAAACATAAAAATACCCTATAATTATCGTTATAATTAGCTTAGCATAATCAAACGCGTTGTCCGTTATAATAACCTACAGTATGAGACTTAATTAGGACTTTTGATGCCCTCTGCCTCTATCACATTAGATTTTTCGATACCAGAATCGTCACTCGATATGCCTGTGACCGCGCTGGCGGGTGTCGGTCCAAAAGTCGCCGAGCAGCTTGAGCAATTAGGTATCAAGCGCATATTTGATCTCTTGCTACATCTGCCGCGTGATTATGAGGATCGTAGCCGACTGGTGCCGATAGGTGAGCTGGCGCATGGGCAGTCAGCCCTAATTACAGGGCGCGTAGTCCATGTCGATAATAAGCGTAGTGGCATGACCGTAATCATTGATGATGACAGCGGCACCGTATCATTGCGATTTTTTAAGGTGTACCCTGGGCTACTTCAAACTATGAGCCTTGGTACACGGCTGCAACTGTTTGGGGAGATCAAGGTTAATCGCTATGGCAAGCAGATGCATCATCCTGAGTACCAAGTGATGAGCGCCGCCGGCACACTAATCAATACAGGTCTGCAACCCATTTATCCAACGGTAAAAGGTCTGCATCAAAATAAACTGCGCACGCTGATTAAACTGGCGCTACAAACCGTACGCACGCAAGCGCTACCGATGACGCTGTTCACGCAAGCGGACTTTGAGACGGTCGCCGATATGCCGCTTGTGCCGTTTGATCCCAAATCGCAACCTGTCGTCATTGAGGATGAGCCTGAGGATATATTCTCAGAGCTTGCGCGTAGTGTGCCTGATAAGACCAGCACAAGCGGTGTGCACAAAGCCAGTCCAGTACCTTATGACCATACGAGTCATGAGCAGCTAGCATCAAATGACAAAACGGCTACAGCCGAGACGGCGCACGAAATGAACAGCGTCTATCATTTAACGATATTTGAAGCACTAGTTCTCTTGCATACGCCGCCCACTTATACGGATGCCCCTCAGCAGTATCGCCTATTGACTCAGCTCACGGCGCGTACGCACGCCGCCTGCCAGCGCCTAATTATCGAAGAGCTCACCGCTCATCAGCTGAGTCTACTGTATCGTCGTCAGCAATTGCATAAGCATAAAGCGCCAAAATGTGCCACTACCAGTCCACTGACGGACAAGTTATTTGGTGCTCTGCCGTTTGATCTGACGGGCGCGCAAAAACGGGTGATGACTGACATCGTCGCTGATATGGCTATATCGATTCCTATGCTTAGGCTTGTGCAAGGGGACGTTGGCGCAGGTAAGACTTTGGTCGCGGCAGGGGTAGCAGGCTATGCGCTTGATAGTGGCTGGCAGGTCGCGGTCATGGCACCGACTGAGATATTAGCCGAGCAGCATTTGGCGAATTTTAAGGCGTGGTTTGAGCCACTAGGCGTGGGTGTTGGCTGGCTTGCAGGTAAGCAAACAGCCAAACAGCGCCGCGAGGCTTTAGAAGCGGTAGCGGATAATACCGTACAAATCGTCGTCGGCACGCATGCGCTGTTTCAAGATACGGTTGAGTTTGCCAAATTGGGACTCGTCATCATCGATGAGCAGCACCGCTTTGGTGTGGAGCAGCGTATGGCGTTGACTAATAAAGGCGTGGCGAATAGTACGCCCCATCAGCTGATTATGACCGCAACACCGATTCCGAGGACGCTAGCGATGAGTGTCTACGGTGATATGGATACCTCCATTATTGATGAGCTGCCACCGGGACGTACGCCTATCACTACTGTAACCATAGATCGTAATCGCCGTGATGATGTTATCGAGCGTATTGCAGTCAACTGTAGCGAGGGTCGTCAAGCCTACTGGGTGTGCTCATTAGTAGAAGAGTCTAGTGTGTTAGACGCGCAAGCTGCCGAGGCCACTTATGAGGATCTAAACGAGCGCTTAAACATCCGTATTGGTCTGGTGCATGGCAAAATGAAATCCGCTGACAAACAAGCCATTATGCATGAGTTCAAAGCAGGCAATCTGGATTTGCTCATTGCCACTACCGTTATCGAAGTCGGGGTCGATGTGCCCAATGCTTCACTCATGGTCATCGAAAATGCCGAGCGTTTGGGCTTATCACAGTTGCACCAATTGCGCGGGCGGGTCGGGCGCGGCTCGACCAAAAGTTACTGTGTGTTGCTATATCAAAAGCCATTGTCGGAAACAGGTACAGAACGCCTAAACGTGCTGCGCGATAGTACCGATGGTTTTGTCATTGCGCAAAAAGACTTGGAGCTGCGCGGTCCTGGTGAGCTACTCGGGAAACGTCAAACGGGAAACATTGGCTACTATCTTGCCGATCTGATTCGGGATGAAGAGCTGTTTGCTATTGCGCAGCGTTTGGCTAAACATCTCATAGC
>NZ_JBQQFC010000189.1:0-4784 GCF_052258445.1 Psychrobacter sp. T6-1 | reverse complement strand
GCGCTTAACGTTAACGCGATATCTTGATAGTTCATTATAATTGCTCTGTGCGATGCGAGAAGATTTGATTATAAATAAAAAAAGAGCCAATAATATTGGCTCTTTTTTATCTCATAAAGAAGATGCTAACGGATGGGTGATTTATAGGCAAGCGGATAAAGGCTTAGGCTCATTAATCCATTAGTTCATAAACCAGCCATGACTGGCGACGATGGATTGTCCTGTGAATACATTGGTTGGGAATGCGGCTAGAAATAATGCCAACTGAGCGATATCATCAACGGTAGTGAACTCTTTATCAACGGTATTGACTAGCATAATATCGTTGACGACTTCTTCTTCGCTAATGCCCTTCTCTTGGGCTTGCTCAGGGATCTGCTTTTCGACCAGTGGGGTTTTGACAAAGCCTGGGCAAATCACATGCGAGCGTACGTTGTGCTCGCCGCCCTCTTTTGCCAGTACGCGGCACAGCCCTAATAGACCATGCTTGGCGGTAACATAAGGCGCTTTGTAGAGTGAGGCTTCGTGTGAGTGTACCGAACCCATATAGATAACCGTACCGCCTTTGTCGTCTTTATACATATGTTTGACAGCGGCTTTGGTTGTCAAAAAAGCGCCATCTAGATGAATAGCGAGCATTTTTTTCCAGTCATCAAATGCCATTTTGTCAATTGGGTTGATAATCTGAATACCGGCATTGGAGACAAGAATGTCAATACCGCCAAAGGTGTCGACCAGCTGCTGCACACCTGCGTTGACTGCATCCTCTGAGGTGACATCCATCTCAATCGCTAGAGCCTGACCGCCCGCTTCTTTGATAGCATCGACTGTCTCTTGAGCGGCATCCAAATTGATATCTGCAATACCGACTGCAGCGCCTGCCTTGGCATAAGTCTCAGCGATATCACGTCCGATGCCGCTAGCTGAGCCTGTGACTAGTGCTACTTTACCTGTCAAATCATGTTGTAGTTCGGTCGCCATACTTTTATTCCTTACTTTAATTTTTTATTAAATGGACTTATTGAATAATCGTGCTTACTGGATTATGGTTACTGGGGTTTTTTCTTGTAGCTCATCGAAGCTGACATCATCGGCTAGTTCGACAAGTTTAAGTCCTTGATCTGTGACATCAAGCACTGCAAGTTCGGTAATAATGCGATCAACAACACCTTTACCGGTCAATGGTAGCTCACAGTTGGCAAGGATTTTGGGATCGCCATGTTTGTTTACTTGCTCCATGAGTACAATCACTCGTTGCACGCCTGCGACCAAGTCCATCGCGCCGCCCATACCTTTGACCATCTTTTTGGGGATCATCCAGTTGGCCAGATCACCGTTTTCTGAGACCTCCATTGCGCCAAGTATCGCCAGATTGACGTGACCACCACGAATCATCGCAAACGACTCTGAGCTGCTAAAAAAGCTAGCACCAGGTTTTGCGGTTACCGTTTGCTTACCGGCGTTAATCAAATCTGCATCGACATTATCTTCGGTCGGGAACTCGCCGATACCTAATAAGCCATTCTCAGACTGTAGCCAAACGTCTACGCCCTCAGGGATATAATTGGCCACCAGTGTCGGCAGGCCAATGCCTAAATTGACGTAATAACCATCTTGCAACTCTTGTGCGGCGCGCTGCGCCATTTGCTCTCTTGTCCATGCCATGGTATTTATCCTTAAAAATTATCGTATTCTTTTTGGTCTTAGTTCAACTTAGTGCTTAAGCGCTCTCAGCGGCTTTTGTCGTAATTTTCTCAATGCGTTTTTCAGGAGCGCTATTGAGTACAATACGTTGCACATAGATACCAGGCAGATGTATCTCATTGGGATCAAGCGTGCCTGTCTCTACGATTTCCTCAACCTCAGCAATGGTAATTTTGCCTGCTGTTGCACAGTCTGGATTGAAGTTGCGCGCGGTTTTACTAAATATTAAGTTACCTGCTTTGTCCGCTTTTAGCGCTTTGACGAGGGAGATATCCGCGTTTAATGCACGCTCAAGAATATAAGTACGACCCTCAAAGTCGCGGGTCTCCTTGCCTTCAGCAACTAAGGTACCGACGCCTGTCGCGGTATAAAATGCGGGAATACCTGCACCGCCTGAACGTAGTCTTTCTGCTAATGTGCCTTGCGGGGTCAGCTCAACTTCTAACTCGCCTGCCAAGTATTGGCGCTCAAACTCTTTGTTTTCGCCCACATATGATGAGATCATTTTTTTGATTTGGCGGGTTTGTAATAATAGTCCCAAGCCAAAATCATCGACACCGGCGTTGTTACTAATACAAGTAAGATTTTTGACACCGCTATCGCGTAACGCTTCAATAAGCGCTTCTGGAATGCCGCACAGGCCAAAACCGCCAATAGCGAGGGTTTGTCCATCACTCACGATACCCTTTAGGGCATCTTGTGCCGTACTATATACTTTTGATTGACTCATGCTCAGCTCCTTGCTAATTTAGCATTTTTTAATATTAACCCATAATCTACAGAAAATTTAAAACAATACACCTTGTATCAATATATCTTGTATACAACATATGTGCTAACTTAGCATATTATCATCTTAGCGACTAGGCAAGAACGTTAAGATGATAGTAAAGATAGCAGCTATATCGTATCGATAAGAGATAGAGGCTTCGATAACAGTCGTTATATCATAGCGACTGGTTATCCTATAGCTGCTTTGAGTACTATGGTCAGCAATTTTATATTAGCGTTATACACACTGATTGATTAAATAATTTATAGGGCCGCGGATACCATTTATTCGCGGTCTACTTTATGCCAAGGAGAAGGCTTATGTTTAGCACACTTGCTATTGTCATCACGTTATTACTGCTCATGTTTTTTGCCTATCGCGGCTATTCTGTACTGATTTTAGCACCGATTATGGCAACACTAGCTGTATTGCTATCGGGTGATTTTTTGACGAGTATCCCCGCCTATACCGATATCTTTATGGGCGCACTTAGCGGATTCTTACTGAAGTTTTTTCCTATATTCTTACTAGGCGCACTCTTTGGGCGTTTGATGGCAGACTCAGGCGCCGCAACCGCGATTGCCAATACCGTAGTCAAAAAGCTTGGCGCAAGCAAAGCTATCCTTGCGGTGATTTTAGTCTGTGCTATCTTGACCTACGGCGGCGTCTCGCTATTTGTTGTAGCCTTTGCTATCTACCCTATCGCCAAGGACTTATTTAGAGCGGCTGATATCCCTAAGCGCTTGATTCCAGCGGCTATCGCACTAGGCTCTTTTACCTTTACTATGACCGCCCTGCCCGGTACGCCTGCGATTCAAAACGCTATCCCTATTCCTTATTACAATACTAATGTCTTTGCAGCGCCCATCTTAGGGATAATCGGCGGTACCATCATGTTCATTGGTGGATGGCTGTGGTTACAATCACGTGCCAAAAAAGCCAATGCCGCAGGTGAAGGTTATGGTCAGCATGACGACGAAGACGTCGGCGTCGGTGGTATCGATGCCAAAAAAGAGCCTGTTCAGGAAAACGTCGCGCAAGAGAACGTCGCTAAGAGCAACCTAGCGACAACAAGTGAAGCGCGCAACACTCATCAAACCTCCTTTGTGGTTGCGATGATTCCGCTGGTTTTGGTTATCGCATTGAACGCCATGCTCACCTACTTTATCTTTCCTGCGATGGACTTTAGCAGCTTACAAACGCAGTTCCCTGATCTTAATATCGAAGGCTCACTAGGTCTTTGGTCTATTATCATCTCTTTGGTCATCGCTATTATCGTGCTGATTGTGCTGCGCATCGGTCACTGGAGTAATCTACAAAAAACCATTAACCGTGGTACTTATGATTCGATGTTGCCGATATTTAACACCGCCTCAGAGGTGGGTTACGGCGCGGTTATCGCCTCGCTTGCAGGGTTTCTTATCATTCGTGATAGTATCTTAAACCTCAATCCCAATAATCCGCTGATATCAGAAGCGGTTGCTATGACTACGCTTGCCGGTATCACAGGCTCATCTTCTGGTGGTTTGAGTATTGCCCTATCGACATTAGGTGAGGATTATCTCAGAATGGCGGTTGAAGCGGGTATTGACCCTGAGCTGATGCACCGAGTCGCTGTCATGGCAGCAGGTGGTCTTGACACCTTGCCCCATAGCGGCGCGGTCATCACCTTGTTTGCTATTTGTGGTCTGACCCATAAGCAGTCTTATCTTAATCTAGCCGTCGTTACGATGGTAATTCCACTCATCGCTGTTATTGCTGTCATCACTTTGGGTACTTTGTTCGGATCGTTCTAAGCTTGGATCGTTCTAAACGTACCCTTTAAAACGGTTTAATATAATTTAAAGCCCACTTAGCACTTGCTTAGTGGGCTTTTTGGTTTTGACTTTTAAACTGATTAAATGAGTATGTGCTACACGGATCGCATCAATGCATAGGTTTATTACTAAGCACTATCACAACTTTGGCTAAATTACGGTATCATAGGCACAATTTTTTATTTTGGTGCGTCCCGTTCTTTGCACTCCTCTTTGTTGATAATGGCAATGATGCCTAGAGCGATTGACCACTACCCTTTTTAGATAAAAATATAGGTGATAAACGTGCGTGAGATTTTAGTAACCAGTGCCTTACCTTATGCCAATGGCTACATCCATTTAGGCCATCTTGTAGAATACATTCAAACCGACATTTGGGTACGGGCGATGAAAGCGCAGGGCCATCAGGTCACTTATGTCTGCGCCGATGATGCTCACGGCACCGCTATCATGCTCAAAGCTGAGTCTAACGGTATTACGCCAGAGGAGCA
>NZ_JBQQFC010000188.1:0-4792 GCF_052258445.1 Psychrobacter sp. T6-1 | reverse complement strand
ATCACCGTTTGAATAAAGTAATAACTGTGATCATGACCCGCTTGATAGCGCAGGGTTAATGGCTGCTCAGCTTTTTTGCAAGCTTGCTGTAATTTTTCTGTTTGCAATTGATTTTGAGCTAAAAAATCGTCAGCTGCACCTTGATCAACTAAAATGCTGGCATACTGCTTGCCAACTTCGCTAATCGTATGCGCCGCGTCCGCTTGCTTCCAAAGCGCTTTATCATCGCCAAAGTATTCGGTATAAGCTGCCTGTCCCCAATCAGACTCACTAGCTGCGCAAACTGGCGATAATGCTGAGACACTGACAAACTTACCTGGAAACTTGAAACCAAGCAATAACGCGCCATGCCCGCCCATAGAGTGACCTGTAATACCGATACTGCTAATAGCAAACTCGCTACGCAGTAGATCGTATAGCTCATCGACAATGTAGCTTTGCATATTGAAGTTCTCCGACCAAGGCGCTGTTGTCGCATCAACATAGTAGCTCGCCCCCTGCCCCACAAAATAACGCTCATCGTTTGGCACCTCAACCTCATCGCTGCTACGAGGTGAGGTGTCAGGTGCGATAAATATCATGCCAAGCTCGCTACATTTTTGTTGAAAGTGGGCTTTGTGCGTGACGTTATCAGCATTACAAGTGAGTCCTGATAAATACAAAATTGCAGGGCAGCGTTGTCCTGCCAAGGCCTCATCTGGCAAATAAATACTAAAGGTCATTGGCGTCTTAGTTACCACAGACTCATGACGATAATAGTGCTGCTCGCCATCAAAACAGCGGTTCACACTGACTTGCGTCATCTGCGAGTTACTCGCCAATTTTTGTGCATAAGAATTATTCATAATAAGTATCCTTTTATTGTAGTTAGAAAAAGACTTGTTTATATGGTTTTATTTAACTATGGGCACTGTTTTAGACATACTATTTTCGATATCATCAGCACCGCTATTATTATTGCTAAGCGCTGGACGCTGGTTGAACAAGGCTTGTTCAAACGCTGGCAAGGCAGTTTCCATCAAGCTACCGATCGCCATTTGCGGCTCTGAGGGCTCAAAACCCATAAAACTCTCACGCTCTTGTATGCGCAGGCTGGCGTCTTTAAATGCAGTTGCAAAGCTGGTGTTTTCTCGTAGACTCTCGGCGAAGAACGCTTGGCCAAAATAAGTCATCTCAGCGCTATTAGTACAGCCAAAGGACATCTTGTCCGTCGCTGATGCGGTAATCACTACCGTTGTCGGCGAAGCTAAATCATCGATAAAAGAGCCTGAATAACAAGCCGATATAATGATGACTCGCCAGCGAATACCTGCGCTATCTAGCGCCTCGCGTAGCCATACAGCCTCCAAGCTGTCCATCTCAACGGGTGCGTTCTCAAGCTGAAGAATATCTTCGTTGCCATGAGAGGACAAGGTTAAGAGTAGCACATCTTCATCCGAGTTCATTTTTTGACCGATGGTTTTAAGGCTTTGTAAGATACTAGTTTTAGTCGCGACAGGCTCATCCAGCCAGCTATAGGTATTGTTGATCAAGGATAATGAGCGCCCGCTAGTACCAAAGCGTACATCAAATAGCTCGCGCGCATGATTGATCTCAGAGCGAAACACATCTTGCCCCGCAAAACCTGCCACCCCCATAAAGTACCAGTCTGTCTGACCCAAGACGCTAGGGTCAAGGCTATCTAAGGCTTGCTGTAATAGACGCGGCTGCTCGTATAAAGCCGCCTCATCCAACACTGGCTGCATAAGGGTTTGCTTAAAAATAGGCTGATCTGCCACATTGTTTTGCCAAATCGTCAATAGTGCGACAGCGCCGATTAGTACAATAATACGCTCCCACCATGGCGCGCGCAGACGACGAGAGAATATCCAAAGCAGGGCTATGGTCTGCCACAAAAATAATAATAGAAACAGTATCGGTAGTAATGAGTAGCTCCATTCAGGCAGCCAGCCTTGATGACCAAAGAACTGTACTAAGCTTTGTAGTAGCGCTGATAAAGTATCGGCGACGAGCCACAGCACTACAGGGACAAATAATAGTCCTTGATTACCCAAGCGCCGCGCTAAGATAATGCCACCCAGCAAGATAATCACTGGCCAAATTAAATAGCTGACAAGCCCTTGCTCATTGAATACGCTACCGCTCTCGGCTGCTAGCCAAGAGAATAGTACGTTGCTACTAAGAGCAAGTGCTGCAAATAAAGCAAACTGAAAAAAAGTAGGCTTAACCCAAGAGAACGCCCGCGTTGAACCAACGAGCATCCATAAGGCTGCAATGATATTGGCCGCAAAATTAAGAGAGAAGCGTTGAAGCGAAGTGGTTTTTAGCGATGAGAGTGACAAAGATGGTGACCTCTATCGAGTAGATAATTGAACAATCATCAAAGCGATGGCTTTTTATAAGCGTCTAAATGGTTTGAAAAATCAGACTTTTGATGAATGAGTCTAACGCGATTGTAACGGATTGTCAGTGAAGACAATACTAGGATTTGTAAATACTTATAAAAACAGCGTTAAACACATATAAAAAGAGACCTTATATAAAGGTCTCTTTTTAACGAGTGATTGAAACAGTAGATTCTAGCGCATCAACAGCTCGTTGACGCGTTTGAGATACGCGGCAGGATCATCAAGCTGCCCACCATCGGCAAGTAGCGCTTGATCAAAAATGACTTGCGCAAGCTTATCAAAATCACCATCAGCCTGCTCGCTGGCCTCTAGCTTTTTGATCAGCGGATGATCAGGATTGACCTCCAAGATAGGCTGCGTCTCTGGCACTTCTTGACCCATTTGCTGCAGCATCTGAATCATCTGTGGTGACAGCTCGCCCTCTGCAGTAACCAGTATCGCAGGGCTATCAACTAAGCGATTAGAGACTCGTACGTCTTTGGCACGTGCGCCTAGAGACGATTTAAGCTTATCAACCACAGGCTTCATAGACTCTTGCGCCTTTTCAGCCTCCGCCTTTTCTTCTTCGTCTTGCAAATCGCCTAAATCTACTGCGCCCTTGGCAATGTTTTGTAGCGGTGTGTCGTCAAATGACGTCAAAAAGTTCATCGCCCACTCATCAACGCGGCTGGTCATCAAGATAACTTCGATGCCCTTTTTCTTAAATAACTCAAGCTGCGGGCTGTTCTTTGCAGCGGCTAAGTTATCAGCCGTTAGATAGTAGATGGCTTTTTGACCCTCAATCATGCGAGCTTTATAGTCCTCAAAGCTGGTCGCAACTTTATCATCAGTGCTAGTGGCATAACGCAAAAGCTTGGCAATACGTTCTTGATTGCCCATGTCCTCGCCCAGACCTTCTTTGATGACATCGCCAAACTCGCTATAGAACTGTGCAAACTTATCTTGCTTGTCACTATCTTCACTATTAGCAAGGCTTGCCAGCATGGTCAAGATGCGGCGCGCATTACCATCACGGATAGATTTGACATCGCGCGACTCTTGCAATAACTCGCGGCTGACGTTAAGTGGTAAGTCGGCAGAATCGATAACGCCTTTGACAAAGCGCAAGTACATTGGCAAAAGCTGTTCCGCGTCATCCATGATGAACACGCGTTTGACATATAGCTTAAGCCCGTGCTGCTGCTCGCGAGTATACAGATCCATCGGTGCTTTTTTGGGTACATATAACAGCTGAGTGTACTGTACGCGGCCCTCGACACGGTTATGCGTCCATGTGAGCGGGTCATCCATGTCATAGCTGATGTTTTTATAAAAATCAACGTACTCATCATCTTCAATCTCGGATGCTGAGCGCGTCCAAAGTGCACTGGCTTTATTAATGGTTTCCCACTCGTCAGTCAGTACCATTTGTCCACTAGCTGGCGTGTCGTCGCCTTCCTCAACCTCATCTTCTTGCCAGACTTCTTTACGCATCTGAATGGGCAGACTGATATGGTCTGAGTATTTATTGACCAGACGCTTGATCTTTGCGCGATCTAAATAATTATCGTCGCCATCGGTGTATTCTTCTTTTAGGTGTAAAGTGATACTCGTGCCGCGCGTATCCTTGGTAATAGGCTCAACGGTGAAGCTACCCGTGCCGTCTGATACCCAGCGTACGCCTTTATCCGCAGGCTCGCCCGCTTTACGCGATTCGACACTGATTGTGTCAGCGACGATAAAACCTGAGTAAAAGCCAACACCGAACTGACCGATCAATTGACCATCTTGCTTTTGTGATTCAGATAATTTGTCCAAAAATGCCTTGGTACCTGATTTGGCAATCGTACCCAAATTGTCAATGGCATCAGCTTCGTTCATACCGATACCGTTATCGATAAAGGTAATGGTTTTGGCTTCCTCATCAACGGCGATACGTATTTTGAGCTCACCGTCATCTTCGTACAGGCTGTCATCGTTAGTGGCTTCAAAACGCAATTTATCACAGGCGTCTGATGCGTTTGATACCAGCTCACGGACAAAAATATCAGCGTTTGAGTACAAGGAGTGCGTCACTAGATGTAGCAATTGCGCCACTTCCGCTTCAAACGTATGTTTTTTTAATTCTGGATTATTCTCATCAACTATTGGATTGTCGTTTTTTGATTCACTCATAAAAAACTCCTTTAATGTATGTCAAAACTTATTATTAAACAGCAGTCACTAAACCAAAATCGCTCAAATAAGCATAAGAGCGATTTGGTTTTAAATAGCGCTAGGCTGCTTATACTAATAGGGGCGCAGGTAAATTTTTCAAGCGTAAATAATAGATAGCGTCGAAACAAAAACACCGCCTAAGTTTTTTAAGCGGTATCATTTAATAAAGTAATGTATTGTGGCAATTT
>NZ_JBQQFC010000187.1:0-4800 GCF_052258445.1 Psychrobacter sp. T6-1 | reverse complement strand
TTGCCTTGGCGATCCATTGTAGTAGGATCATGAGTGGCAAAAAACACATCAAGGATCACTTCTAACGGTACGACAGACTCATCATACTCTACTTTGACGACTTCGATATGACCGCTATTGCCGCCGCAAACCGCGCGATAATTGGCCGTAGCCGCATCCCCGCCCATATAACCTGAGACCACAGACTGCACGCCTTTTACCGATAAAAATACGGATTCGGTGCACCAAAAGCAGCCACCGCCTAATACGATCGTTTGCATATTTTTTCCTTTTATTATTAATGTGCGCTAGGGTCTTTATATGGTTGCAACTGCTTGATTTTCAATACTTCATTGCCCAAGCAATACCCATTTAGCTTAGCAGGCATGCCAAACGTAATAAGTAACAAACAGTAATGTTATAATGAGCTTTTGCTACCTCTACTGTCTGCAATGCGTACCAAGCAACGATACTGTCATAACGAGCCGTCTCATGAGCCAAGCCAAGCCTACTAGCAAACACGATACGATCTTTGATAAACCCTTTACCACACCACTCGATAAAGCGGCGCGCTTCTCTTTCGATGAGCAAGTGGTCGCCTGTTTCCCTGATATGATTCGCCGCAGCGTCCCAGGTTACGGTCAAGTGCTCGCTATGCTACCGATATTCGCCCGTCGTCATTGCAAATATCGTCAGCAAAACGACAGTGGGCAAAGAGTTAGCCGCATCTATGATTTGGGCTGCTCACTTGGTGGGGCAACAATGACGCTGGCAGGTGAATTTGCGCCACATGACTTGCAAATCAAAGCGGTTGATATCTCTCCAGCGATGACGACAGAGGCCAAAACTTTGCTAAGTGATAATTATCCTGAGCATGACATTGAAGTGATTACCGCTGATATTCGCGATATCGAGCTTGAGCCTTGCGATATGGTCATTTTAAACCTCACATTACAGTTCTTACCCGCAGCGGATAGGGTAGCGGTATTAGAAAATATTTATAATGCGCTAGAGGAGGGTGGCATACTGGTGCTGACCGAAAAGACCCATGCGCTTGATGAGCAGTATGATGCATGGCTGGTCGAGCGTTATTATGATTTTAAACGCGCTAATGGCTATAGCGAGATGGAAATTAGCGGCAAACGCAACGCGCTTGAGAACGTACTGATTACCGACACCTTAGACGAGCATCATCAGCGCCTACACCAAGTTGGTTTTAAGCGCCATCTGACGTGGTTTCAGTTTTTAAACTTTGTGTCTATTGTGGCGTTTAGATAGGGTGTTTGAATGTCTTGAATGATTTGGGGGAGCTAATCTCGCTTTTCGCTATTATCTGCTAGCTGGTATGAGGCGAGAGGCTAAGTTTTGGCGCGTCTCTTGCTCTGCGAGCCGCCCCAAACCAAGCCTTCGCAACTCATCCCACCCAGTAGGATAACCGCTACAATCGAGGCTAGCGGTGACATCGTTTTTTTTGCGACTATTTAGCGTGGTTTGGCAAGATGGTATCTACGCCTGATTCAAATTTGAGCATCGTTTGTAGGGTGTCGCCCCGCGCACCAATTTATAAAACCTAAGGTATAAATATGATTCCACCTATAGCTGAAAGAAAAATTCACGACGTATTAAAAAAGAAGATAAGCTTACAATCGTTTGAAAAATGGCTGTATGAAGATAATATACTAGAATCTAGTAATCCTAACTTGTATTTTGAGTTGATCTCTTTTTATTATACTTCTGAAGGGAGCTTCAATTATTTCTACGAGAATTTTGCAAAGCACGTTGGTTTTTACAAATTTGAAGCCGACCGACTAAAAGAATATCTACATTCAATTATAAATAGAGATAAAGACTGTGGCGATTCGATTTATATGACATATCACTTCTATCTCGATGGTTATGCTTTTTTTGATAAGATTGGAATGGTATATGGTGTCCGTCTAACAGATTTTGATACCTCAGTAGCAAACGATAATTTAAATAACATCTTAGATGAGTTTTATCCTGACATTATTGACGATGCTAAGAATTTATTAAGCTGGCTAGACGAAGGCAAAATTGTTTTTAAAGCTCATAGTAACAGTTATGACGTTTTTGAGTACGATGACTTTCGTAGTGAGGCTGAGATTTTGCAAGGACAGGCGTAGGATATATTCAAATCGATAACATAAGTAAATGTTCATGTCATTATCTTTGCTTATCGGTGCGCGGGGCGCACCCTACGAAAATTACAGAATATCGCTAAATGCTAAGCTTGAACAATGCTTCTTTTTTGCCGAGGATTAAGCAGAGCACTGCCCGAGTACAAAACGAAAACTATGCTTTGCTCTTGCCGAGAGTGAGCAAAGAAACAACAAAGCATTACTTCAATCGAGCGCGAGACGAAAGCTGCGCGCGAGGGACGAGCGCCGAATAAATCGGTAAAGAAAACCGTCCCCTGACTTGCATATTTGCCCATTATTAAAGCAAGCGATGTTGAGGCCAATCTTTTTGTCTTTATTGTTCCTCTTATAACGCTTATCTATCTAATCATAACTTAACGAAAATTGAAATTTTTATGACCAATCAAACCATTGCTAATGCCGAACGCGAACTATATCTAACCTTGCTAGCACTGGCGCAGCAGCAGCCGAGCGCTTATGAGTGGCTTAAGCAATTACCAACGTGGCTAGGTGATATAAAAGACAAAAGCCGCTACGCACATGCGCCAGCGTATCAAGCGGCCGTGGCGCGTTTGCCAGAGTTAACCGTCAATAGTGTCGATTTGGGTAGCGATACGTTAAAGATTGAGGCGAATCTTAGTGAGTCTCAGCGCAAACAAACAACGGCATTGCTCAAGCAGCTGATGCCGTGGCGTAAAGGGCCTTTTCAAATTGGGGGTCAAATTGGCGATGATGAGTCAGGTATCAAGATAGATACCGAGTGGCATAGTGATTGGAAATGGCAGCGAGTAGCGCCGCATTTGAGTGCGCTGAAAAATAGACGTATCTTAGATGTGGGCGGCGGCTCGGGTTATCACGGTTGGCGTATGGCAGGGGCGGGCGCGGATACGGTGATTATTGTTGATCCGTCGTGCCTGTTTTATCATCAGTTTATGGCGATACGGCACTTTGTAGGCGTAGCGGATAACTATCGTACCCATTATATTCCTGTGCCATTAGAAGCTTTGCCTGAGCACAGCCAATTGTTCGATACCGTATTTAGTATGGGCGTGCTGTATCATCGCCAGTCCCCTTTTGAGCATTTGCAGCAGCTTAAAGGGCAGCTAATTAAAGGTGGCGAGCTGGTACTTGAAACGCTAGTGATTGACGGTGATGCCAATACCGTACTGGTGCCGCATGAGCGTTATGCGCAAATGAATAACGTGTATTTTTTGCCGTCCGTCGCAGCATTAATCGGTTGGTTAGAAAAAGCAGGGTTTCGTGAGGTGCGCTGCGTTGATGTTGATGTGACGACAACAGCAGAACAGAGAGCAACGGAGTGGATGACGTATCAATCGCTGGCAGACTTTTTAGATCCTAATGATCGGGCAAAGACCTTAGAAGGCTATCCTGCCCCAATGCGTGCGACCCTCATTGCCAAAAAATAATACTAATAAGCTATGCCCAATCACAAATCACAGACTCTCTTATAATTGTGCTGACTGCTCATTGCTCAGTTGCAAGGACGCCCTATGGCAAGCTTACTAAAGACTTTGAAGAATGACTGGTCGCTGTCCGCTTCGGTCGCAGGCTTCTTAGCCGTGCTTATCGCTTATGCTGGGCCGCTAGTGATATTTTTTCAGGCGGCTCAAGCTGCACAAGTGTCCGATGCGATGATGGCGTCTTGGATTTGGGGTATCTCCATCGGCGCGGTAATACCGGGTATTTATCTATCGATTAAATACAAAACGCCTATTGTGGCTGGCTGGTCGGCACCCGGTACAGCGCTATTAGTAACTCTGTTCCCGCAAATGAGTATCAACGAGGCAGTCGCGGCTTATATCATCTGCGCTATTGTAGTGTTCTTAGTTGGGATCACAGGGTCATTCGATAAGCTATTGCGCTTGATTCCTAATGGTATCGCAGCTGGCATGATGGCAGGTATCTTGTTTCAGTTTGGACTAGATTTGTTTGTGGCGACGGATACTATGCCTGTCATTGTCTTTAGTATGCTGGTGTGTTATTTATTTGCTAAGCGCTACACGCCGCGCTATACCATGATTTGGGTGTTATCCTGCGGCGTCGTCTTAAGCCTGCTGTTTGGCAAAATGAATCCTGTCGATATCGATTTGGCAATTACGATACCGACCTTTATCGCCCCTGAGTGGACATGGCGCTCGGTATTTAATTTGGCCATTCCGCTGATTCTGGTCAGCCTAAGCGGTCAGTTCTTGCCAGGCATGGCGATCTTGAGATTAAGCGGCTATGAGATACCAGCAAAGCCTATTGTCAGCAGCTTTGGTATTGCCTCATTAGCAGTCGCCTGCGTTGGCGGTATCACTGTGACCTTGGGCGCTATTACCGCCGCTTTGTGTACGGGCAAGGACGCCCATGAAGACAAGGGCAAGCGCTATATCGCAGGTATCGCTAATAGCTTGTTTTATTTACTCGGTGGGCTGTTTGCGGGCAGTATCGTCGCGGTATTTAGCTTATTGCCCAAAGAGCTTATCGCAGCGCTGGCGGGCCTTGCGCTCATTGGCGCCATCTCTGCCAATATCCATATCGCTATGAAGAATGAGGCGCAAAGGGATTCGGCCTTGATTACTTTTATGGCGACCGCCTCTGGCATGCAGTTCTTAGGATTAAGCTCAGTATTTTGGGGCGTGGTTATCGGTATGATTGC
>NZ_JBQQFC010000186.1:0-4826 GCF_052258445.1 Psychrobacter sp. T6-1 | reverse complement strand
TCAGTGATTAGGCAGTGAGCGATTAAGCTCTAGTCTCACCAATACCACTGCTGTCATCATCTTGCTCATCATCACTGATCTTCATACCCAAACGCTCAACTCGGCGATCCATCATCTGTCTTGCCAAGGCTTGCATATCTTCGACGCGATCGATCTCATCGACAATCTCAAGTCCAAGCAGAGTTTCAAAAACATCCTCTAAGGTGACAAGGCCTTTGACCTCGCCATACTCACCAACAGTGACCGCAATATGAATACGGTTTTTGAGCATAAGCTCTAGTAGATCAAACAGTTTCATCTTTGAGAAGACAAAAGTGATATCACGTTTAAACTGTGTTAAGGGCTTGTGCATCGCATGATTGACTTTGGCAAGTAGCATATCTGTCTTTAGCACAAAACCTGTAATATTGTCCAAATCTTCATCATAAATAGGCAAACGTGAAAAGGTCAATTTGGGTCTATCGACCAAAAGCTCAGCAACGGTCTTTTTTTGCTCAAAGGCGAGCATCACTGAACGCGGCGTCATAATGTCTTCGACTTTAATCGCACCAAAGGCTAATAAGTTGCGAATGATTCGTGATTCAAGTGGATCAATCTGCCCTGATTCTTCGCCGATACTGGCTAGTGCCGCAAACTCTCGGCGGCTAAAGACGTTGGCTTCTTTACCGCGAACCAGCAACTTGGTCAATTTCTCTGATATCCATATCAGCGGATATAAAAGCACAATAATACCGCGTACAAACAGAGCCACTATGCCGCTCAGTTGACGCCAGTACACAGTACCGAGAGTCTTTGGGATAATCTCTGATAAGAACAAAATCGCTAGAGTCATCACCCCTGAAAACAGACCGAACCAAGTGCTACCAAATACGATCGTTGCCTGCGCACCCGCACCGATGGAGCCTAAAGTATGCGCAACCGTGTTCAAGGTCAAAATAGCGGCAAGCGACTGATCGATATTATCGACTTTAAGACGCTTGAGCATGGCTGCTTTTTTGGGATTACGCTCTTGCACATCTGCAATAAAAGACGGCGTCATACTCAAAAGAACGGACTCTGCAAGCGAGCACAAAAACGAGATACCAATAGCAATAGCCACAAAGAGTATGAGTAAAGCAATATTCGTCGCTGTCGGCGCTGCTGTAGCCGCAGATGCTGTCGTTGCCGCCGCCGCTAGCACGGACTGCGGAGCTAGCGCGAGCAAGGCTACAGCCAGCATCACTGCTCGTTTGCTGCTAGAAAAGATGAGCCTGTTTATCGGCTCAGGTTCTTCGGGGACGTCATTCTCGCGCGCTTGCGAATGACTGATCGTAGAGACAAACATAGATATGGTGGACAAGTTAGGTAACCTAAACAAATGAGAAAAAGGAGCATAATGAGTTATGCTAAACGATAATGATAGTAGCACCGTTAGTGGCTTTTCACAATAACAGGCACTTGTTTTTGATGGTACCTGCCGCATATAAATTCAATAGTTAGCGCTAGCACTTTTAAAAGATTTTGGGCTTACCAAAGTCTTATAACGACAAGCCTAATGATTTCAATACTACTATGTGTGCCACTGTATTTTAGTGTTTCATCTTAATTAACTTTGGACGGATATCACTGTTATTTTGACTTTATATAATAGGTGTTTTTTGCACCAAGCAGATTTATACCTTGTACAGTCAATGAACGATAACATCGATAGTAGTTAAAATACGCACTTGCTTAGGTGAAATAATGCCAAGCCTATGATAAACAGTTACCAAGTCAAAGATTTTTTGTTACTATGCGTTTAATTTTATTATTGTGCTCAAATCTTTATCGTTAGTTAATCACTGAGAGAAATTATGAACTTTTTTATCCAATCTGCTCATGCCGCTGAAGCTGGCGCCGCTGGTGGTGCTTCACTATTTGGTCAGATCCTACTGCCCGTTGCGTTCTTTGCTATTTTTTACTTCTTAGTTATTCGCCCGCAGTCAAAGCGTACCAAAGAGCATCGCGCGATGGTTAGTGCTTTGACCGTTGGTAGTGAGATTATCTTTGCTGGTGGTTTGATGGGCCGTATCAAGCACTTAGAAGGTGACTATGCTGTTGTAAGCTTAAACAACAACACTGATGTCAAAGTGCAGCGCGCTTCTGTTATTTCAGTCTTGCCTGCTGGCACTATTGAGAGCGTATAACCTTTAGTTATTAAATGTGCACTATTACATAGAAGTGACCGCTTCAACGGTCACTTTTGTGCGCTTGAGCTCACAATAGGCACACAAGTTGTCTAACCCATTATGTTATCAACTTTAAGAAGTGATTATGCAATATCCCGCTTGGAAATACCTGATCATTACCGTCGTGCTTATCATAGCCGGTCTATATGCAGCCCCAAACCTTTATCCTGATGAACCTGCCGTACAGATAACTAGTGCGGCTGCAGGTACTCAGCTGTCTGAGGGTATCTTGACAGAGTCTGAGAGTCTGCTTGAGTCAGCTGGTATCGACTACCATAATGGTACGTTTGAAGGTAACAGTGCGCTTATACGTCTCGATAATCCAACCACGCAGCTCAAAGCGCAAGAGGTGCTTAAGCAGAACTTGAGTGAGGATTATGTCGTAGCCCTAAACTTAGCGCAAACGACGCCGCAGTGGCTGCGTGATATCGGGGCAAAGCCCATGAAGCTTGGGCTAGATTTGCGCGGCGGGGTGCGCTTTGTACTCGAAGTCGATATGGATAAGGCATTAGAGCAGCGCTTAACTAGTGCTAGCCGTGATATGCGCCGTGAATTGCGTGCTGAGCGCGTGGCGGTCACAGGTATTAAAACAGATGGTCTTAATATCGTATTGCACTTTGCTGATACCGATAGCCGTAATCGCGCGCAAAACATCTTGCAAGGCTCGATGGGTAACACTTTTAATCTGCAATCGTCTATCGATGAGCAAGGCCCTGCCTTAGTCATGTCATACAACGATGCTACTATCGATGAAATCAATAGTTACGCGGTCAATCAAAACTTGACGACTCTGCGTAATCGTATCGCAGAGCTTGGCGTGACTGAGGCTTTGGTTCAATCGCAAGGCGCTAGCCGTATCGTTGTTGAGTTACCAGGGGTACAAGATACCGCCGAAGCTAAGCGTGTACTTGGTCGTACGGCCAATCTTGAGTTTCGCCTGGTTGCTGAAGGTAGTGAGACTTATACGGGCGGTATTCCGCCTGCGGGTACCGAAGCCTTCCCGTTTGAGAGCTTAGATGGTCCGCCTGTGTTATTAGAGCGTCAAGCGATTGTCACAGGGGACAAGGTCACCAACGCGCAAACAGGTGTGGACGAGAGCGGTATGCCTGAGGTCAGTATTACTTTGGACAGCGCTGGCGGTAGGCTCATGCAAAACGCCACGCGCACCGCTGTTGGTAATCAGATGGCGGTTTTGTTTATTGAAAATAAGCAAAGAATCACTTATGAAGAGGATGCAGCGACTGGCGAGATGGTAGAGATACGTACGCCGTATGCCGAGACCAAAGTCATCAACCGTGCTAATATTCAGGCCGTTTTGGGTTCATCCTTTCGTATTACTGGACTCGATAGCAGTGCTGAAGCCGCTGAATTAGCCCTGTTACTACGCTCAGGTGCCCTTGCCGCACCGATGTATTTCGTCGAAGAGCGCACCATTGGTCCGTCACTAGGACAAGAAAACATCGAAAAGGGTCTGTTTTCAACGCAAGTGGGTTATCTGCTAGTCTTCGCCTTTATGATTATCTTTTATCGTCTATTTGGGGTCATTGCTAATGTGGCGCTGGCGATTAACGTTATTATCATTATCGCTATTATGTCGATATTAGGCTCGTCGCTGACTCTGCCTGGTATTGCCGGTATCGTCTTGACTATAGGTATGGCGGTCGATGCCAACGTGCTGATCTTTGAGCGCATACGCGAGGAGCTGGCAAATGGGGTGCGGCCAAAATCTGCTATCGTGGCAGGTTTTGATCGCGCCTTTAGTAGTATTTTTGATGCTAATATCACAACCCTACTGGTTGCTTTTATTCTATTCGCCATCGGTACAGGCCCTATCAAAGGCTTTGCCATCACTTTAGCTATCGGTATCGTCAGCTCATTATTTACGGCGATTTTGGTCACGCGCGCGCTGGTTCAAATTGCTTATGGCAAGCGCAAATCAATCAAACGTCTGAGCATCGGTTAGGAGAATACTATGGCGATTAATGATAACAATAACCCAGAGAACAATAACACGCCAACCTCTGGTGGTTCAGGCAGTGGCTCTAGCAATGATCCGAATAAACGCCGCCGCAACCGCAATAAGCCGCGCCGTGATGGTAAAGGGAGCAATACCCAAAAAAGCAGTCGCATCAATGACAGCGCCACTACTGATAAGCTTGATAAAGGCAACTCTAAAAAACAGTCACGCCGCGTAGGTTCTGCATTAGCCGCGCAAACGCCTGACCTTGTCAAAGACGAGCCGATAAGTGCTCATGATAGCGCCGCTGAAGATGCTGCAGCACAGGCTGAAGGCGGTATCAAAGCCGTTGGTAATCAGCGTATTATACCCTTTATGAAGATAGAAAAGCCGATGGCACTGTTGTCTTTATTTATGGTAATTGCCAGTATTATAGCCATCGCTGTTAATGGTCTAAACTTAGGGCTTGATTTCACCGGCGGCGTATCCGCTGATGTGCGCTATGAGCAGCCTGTTGAACAGATCGATGTGGTACAGGCACTAGCTAGTAATGGCTTTGATGATGCGGTAGTGCAGTATTTAGGCACGCGTGAGGAGCTACTCGTACGCCTGCCCCCTCAGTCTGATAATATCGATGGACTGAGCACTAGCCTTACTCAAGC
>NZ_JBQQFC010000185.1:0-4829 GCF_052258445.1 Psychrobacter sp. T6-1 | reverse complement strand
CAATCGATGTTATCAGTCGCGCATACTCGTCTTATTCTTGCTAAAATACGCTTATTTTTCTGCTTTTACCATTGGACAATATTATGACCCCTGCCGCCAATAATTCTGCAATTCCAACTATCAAAGAAGACCGCATCCTTATCCTTGATTTTGGCTCGCAATATAGCCAGTTGATCGCCCGCCGTGTGCGCGATTCTGGCGTTTTTTGTGAGATGTTCCCTTATGATATCGACACTCAGCGTATCATCGATTTTGGCGCAAAAGGCGTCATCCTATCGGGTGGTCCTGAGAGCGTCCATGCAGAGAACAGCCCGCGTATCAATGATGCCGTGTTTGAGTTAGGTGTGCCTGTACTTGGCATTTGCTACGGTATGCAAGCGATGGCGGACCGTTTCGGCGGTAAGGTACATGCCAGCGATATTCACGAGTTCGGCGCAGCGACAATCAATGTAAACGGTCACTCACAGCTTACTGATGGCATAGAAGACAGCACTACGGAAAACAGCACAGCCAATCTAAATGTCTGGATGAGTCATGGCGATAAGGTGGTTGAAGCACCCAAAGGCTTTGAGATTATCGCCAGCACGCCAAGCTGTCCGATTGCGATTATGGCCGATGATGATAAGCACTATTATGGTCTCCAGTTTCATCCTGAGGTTACCCATACGCTGCAAGGACAAGCGCTACTCGGCCGCTTCGTCCATCAAATTTGCGATTGCGCAAGGGATTGGACGCCGGACAATATCGTCGATATGCGCGTGGCACAATTAAAAGAGCAAATCGGTGATAAGCAAGTCCTGCTTGGTCTCTCAGGTGGCGTTGATAGCTCGGTGGTGGCGGCACTACTGCATAAAGCGATTGGCGATCAGCTCACTTGTGTGTTTGTCGATAATGGCTTGCTGCGTCTGCACGAAGGCGATCAAGTGATGCAAGTCTTCGCGGAAAACATGGGTGTCAAAGTCATTCGTGTTGACGCAGAAGATCTGTTCTTAAATGCCTTAGCAGGCGAGTCAGATCCCGAAGCCAAACGTAAAATCATCGGTAAAACCTTTATCGATGTCTTCGCCGATAGCGCGCGCCAAGTTAGCGAACAAAGCGATGGCAAAGAGATTGAGTTCTTGGCGCAAGGCACGATTTATCCAGACGTTATCGAATCAGCCAAATCGCATCAAGGCAAAGCGCATGTCATTAAGAGCCACCATAACGTCGGCGGACTGCCCGATGATTTGGCCTTTAAACTTATCGAGCCATTACGTGATCTGTTCAAAGATGAAGTGCGTAAACTGGGTATCACCCTTGGCTTACCTGAGAAAATGATTTATCGTCATCCATTCCCAGGGCCGGGTTTGGGCGTACGTATCCTCGGCGAAGTCAAAAAAGAATACGCCGATATCTTACGCCTTGCTGATGCGATATTTATGCAAGAGCTTGAGCGTTCAGGTTGGTACGACAAAACCGCGCAAGCATTTGCGGTATTTCAACCGATCAAATCAGTCGGCGTGGTTGGTGATGGGCGCCGCTATGCGTGGGTGATTGCGCTACGTGCCGTCGAGACCGTGGACTTTATGACTGCGCGCTTTGCTCATCTGCCCTATGAGCTGATTGAAACGGTGAGTAATCGTATTATGAATGAGATCAAAGACGTGTCGAGGGTCACTTATGACGTGTCGAGTAAGCCGCCGGCGACTATTGAGTGGGAGTAGGGTTTATATCGAAGTAAATAAAAAATAAAGTATCGTCATTAGGTATTAGAGATAAAATATGGAAAGTCAAACAGTTGAGTATAAATCTGATATTCCTAAAAAAGCGAACGATTTGAAAGCTGAAATATCTGCTTTTCTAAATACTAATGACGGTATAATTTATCTTGGCGTTGATGACGATGGTATGTTTATTCCTGATTCAGTCGATAAATTTAAGCATTGGGAATCGCTATTAAGCGATTGGATACAGAGTGCTTTTAACTTACCTTTAAATAGACTTATAAAACTTAATGTATCTGAGCGGTGCTTTGCTATTCATATTAAGCAGGGTGAACAGCCACCTTATTACTATAAAGATGGTGAAAGTTTTAATAGTAAAGGTATTTATATTCGAAATGGTAGTAGTAAACGACGCGCTACTGATGATGAGGTCAGGCGAATGATACAAGCTCAAGTAGCCGATAAGTTTGAAGCGCAAACCGCTCAAACGAAACAAAAATTAACCTTTCAATATTTACAAAATAAGCTCTTAGATAATGATATTGCATTTGATGAGAAAAGCTTAAGACTTCTTGACTTAAATGAAGAGTATAACAATGGCGCGTTAATTTTAAGTGAGCAAAGTCCTTTTGTGACCAAAATAGCTGTTGTTGATGGCTTAGATATGAATAATGACTTTTTAGCAAAAAAAGAGTTCAATGGTTCTTTGGTTAAGCAAATTGATCTGACACTTGAATATATTTCTTTGTTAAACGATAAAAAAGTATCTTTTACAGGTTCCGCTGCAAGATTAGAATATGAGGCCTATCCTGCTAAAGCAATCAGAGAGGCAGTAATTAACGCTTATGCTCATCGTGACTATTCCTTATCGGCAGATACAAAAATAGAAATTTACGATGATAGAATGGAGATATTCTCGGCAGGTAATATACCAGATGGATTAAGTGTCGAAGATATCAAAACTGGTACTAGCGCTCGCCGCAATAATAATCTAGTTCATGTACTCGATAAAATAACATATATGGAAAACTATGGTAGTGGTATTAGAAGAATCTTAGGAAGTTATAAAGATGCTGAAAAAGCGCCTGAATTTATAGTTACAGCTAATCAGTTTAAAGTAATTTTATATAATAGACATTATAGTCTAAATGAAGGCGCTGTAGAGACTGTAAGAAATGACAAGTTGAAGCAAAGCCTTAGTAATGCTGAACAACTTGAGCTAGGTTTCACAGTAGACCAAGACAATATTCTATCTAATAATTCATTCATTACAGATTTAAAACAACACATTGATAGCAATGATGAAAAAATTATTAAACTACTTAAGCTTAATGATGAAATGTCACGTAAAGAAGTCGAGTCTTATTTTGATGAAAGTAGAACAAAAATTTATCAAAGACTTAAAAGACTTATTGAGTTAAATATTATTGATACACGTGGACGAAGTAAATCTACAGTTTATTTCTTGAACGCAAATGAACGCAAATGAACGCAAATGAACGCAAATGAACGCAAATGAACGCAAATGAACGCAAACAATCGCAAACAATCGCAAAATTACCATTCAAACACTCAACTTGGTTGGATGTTTTTTCTTATTTAATTTAAAAACTAATCTATAGGAAATGTAATAGTAAACGGCCTATAGAGTTGACTAAATCGCGACTATAGGTTGCTAACCATTTATTTGCTTCTTTATCAAAATGAGAGTCGCTAAACGAATTGCGAGAGTTTGCTATAGCGCTTGTTAGTGTTGAAATGCTTGTAACCATTTGAACGGGATAATTACCTTTAGTCGATAATTTCGAGTTTATATCGTCACGAACGATTTTTGATAAAGGAATTAAATCTGTCACGTTTATACTTGTTGGTACATGTTTACGAATATAAGATTTATAAAGTCCTTCTAAACATGTATATGATAATGTCATCGCATAATCATAATTAGAAGTATCAACTGCATTATCAATTTTTGATAGCATTGAGTTGAGTTTGTCAGAGCTCCATTGTTGGTTAGGTATTTTAGCTTTTGGCACCGGTTGACCATTACCAAATAGATAAGCTCTTAAATCCTGGGCTTCACTTGGAAAATGGGGCTCTACAATGTCAATAAACGCGCGAAACACTTGAAAGCGAATAGGTTCCTCTAAGTCTCTTAATATATCCCAGTAAAAGTCTTTTCTACTCGTGCTTTTATTCAAGCGCCTACGTTCTTCGATATATAATGAGTAATCTGGTAGTCCACGATCAAAATTTTGTACAACTTTTATAAACTCAGAGCCACTATGGTATGCTGGAGTCTCAGTTCCATTTAGTATATTAAATAAGCGATTGTAAGCAGATATCCATTGCATTTAAACTATCTCTTTATTCTTATATTTACGTGGAATTGTAACTCTACCACAAAGGAATATATTATTTAAAAGTAAAAAACAGTAGTGCCCTACGCTTTTAAAACACTACTGTTACCTTCGAAAGTCACTTTAGAAAATCTAAACCAAAACCCTAACCCCGAACATTCACCACATAACGCCCAACCGTCTGACTCGCCATAAAGCGATCTAAGTACTCAGGGGTTTGCTCAAGGGTAATCTCTTCGCCATAACTCTCAAGATTAGGCAGTTTCATATCAGTAGCCACGCGCTGCCAGATTGCCTTTTTATCCTCTAATGGAATATAGACCGAATCGATACCCAGTAGCGATACGCCGCGAGTGATAAACGGCAACACTGTCATAGAGAATTCAGCAGAAGCCGCCAGACCACAAGAGGTCACCGCGCCGCCTGCTTTGGTTTGCTTAAGTAGATTGGCTAAATAGTCACCGCCAACGGTATCGATAGCATTCGCCCACAGTTCACGTCCGACAGGCCTTTTGCCGACTTCATTGACACTATCACGATGACGGACTTCAGTTGCGCCTAATTCTTTGAGATGCTCGGTTTGTTCCGTTTTTCCTGAGAAGGCGATAACGTCATAACCCAGCTGACTCAATATCGCGATACTAATACTACCGACACCGCCCGTAGCACCGCTGACAGCGACTGGGCCGTGTTCAGGTTTTGCGCCCATTTTCTCAAGCTTTTGGATACTAAGCGCGGCAGTGACACCGCCCGTACCATAGATCAT
>NZ_JBQQFC010000184.1:0-4882 GCF_052258445.1 Psychrobacter sp. T6-1 | reverse complement strand
CGCGATACGGGGCAAACGCTGTATATCTTGGATGAGCCGACCACTGGTTTGCATTTCCATGATATTGATAAGCTGCTGCATATCCTGCATGCGCTACGTGATAAAGGCAATACCATCGTGGTCATCGAGCATAACTTAGATGTCATTAAAACTGCCGATTGGGTCATCGATCTTGGCCCTGAAGGTGGTAAAGGTGGTGGATTGATTATCGCGGAAGGGACGCCTGAGGAAGTGGCGGAAGTGAAAGGCTCGTATACGGGTGAGTTCTTGAAACCGATGCTAAAGCAGGCGATGTCTGAGGCGAGTTAGTAGGTTGATCGTTTGGTTTTGATTTGAAGGCTGCTCTTTTGGGGTGGCCTTTTTTAGTGTGTGGTGTTTTTATTTTAGTGTTAATATTAATGTTATTTTAAGAACATCTGTAAGGTAATGAGTAATGGCAAATGTAGTAAATCTTGAGAAGAAACTTTTAGAGCTTATCGAACATAATAATTCATTAGCTATTGCTTTAACTGGTGAATGGGGCATTGGTAAGACATATCTTTGGAAAAATTTTAAACAGAAGAATATTAATCAATTTAAATTGCGAAAGTATGCCTATGTATCTTTATTTGGTATTGACTCACTAGATTCTTTAAAATATGAAATTGCTGTCAAAACTCATGCAATCAATGAGCTGGAAGACAGGTTGCAAGGAGCTAAATCATTATTTAATAAAGCTTTAGATACTGTTGATTTGTCTAAGATACAAGGTAAAGGCCTTAGTTTAAATATAGGCAAAAGCTTGATAACAAGTACGCTCTCTAACCTAGTTTCAAAAACTGTTATTTGTATTGATGATATAGAAAGAATTTCAGATAATTTGCCGATCAAAGATGTTATGGGCCTAATCAACGACTTGAAACTAGAGAAAGATTGTCAAATTATTGTGATCTTACATGAAGCTAAGGCGAACGAGCAATTTCAAGAATATAAAGAAAAAGTATTCGATGAAGTTCTTATTCTTGATGATAACTCAGATATATTAAAGACTTTCATTAAGGATAAACTCGCACTAGATGTTATGCAGCTATTTTATCGTACACTAAGGATAAAAAATTTAAGGTTTTATAATAAGGTATTTATCAGCTATCAACAGATTATTAACTCCGTCGATTCACTAAGCAACACTAGTAGAGATTACATACTTAAAAATCTTTTAGTTATTCGTTGGATAGATGAGTTCCAACCCGAAATACCTTTACAAGGTGAAGAAAGTGGTGATAAGCCTACTTTTAAAGCTACATTAGACTTATTCCGTGATCAGAATGGCGAGTTTATAATAGTGTCTGACGATAGCTTCTTAAAGCAGAGTAAAGAGTTTAAAGCTTTTAGAAAGTACATAGAGCCATTTTATCCTTTATTCTTCTTTGACGATTGGACTATGCATATTATATCTATGCTTACCGAACATGATATATCTAAAAATTCTATACAAGAATTGGTAGCAGATGACATTCTATCGGAGAAAAAACTTCAAGATGAATTATTCCATAGAGAAGTTATAAATGAATTTCATAGCTTGAAACTTCAGCCTAAATTCTGTGAGCGCTTATACTATTCAGCCTGTATCAAAATTCAAAAATCTGAATTAAATAATATTAGCTTTTACTGTGATATTTTTGACAGTTGTAATAGAAAAGATTTAACGCAACAGTTAGAGAATCATGTTAAGCAATTTATTAAACGAGAAACAAGTATGGCACAGTCAAAACCATCTGTTGGAAGTTGGTATCGCTTCGGTGTAGAGCCTTACGAACGATTCTATGACTGTGTTGTTGAGAATATAGAGAACTATCAACCTATCAATATTAGTTCTAATGTTATTTCTTCTATTTTTTTAAGATATTATGAAGATAGGATATCGAACGATGATAATAAAGATACCCTTGCATCAATTGATAAAAACATTTTGAAAGAAGTAATTTGGGTAAAGATTGAAGATGAAAGTTATCGCAGACAATTTATTCACTCTATTTTACTACATCCTGTACTTAACGAAGTTCAAGGTAAGAAGGAGGAAGTAAGGAGGTGGATACTAGAGCTTTTAAACGAGAAAATAGAAGAAAGCTCAGGAAGTGAAGTTCCTATTAGAATGTGGTTAAAAAGCACTAATGATTTGACAGAAAATCTTTCCTAATCATATTAACTATAGCCTTTATCTCGTAGGTTGATTTGACCAAGGAAACCCAACTGTCTCATATTTATCAAAGCCAACTCGTTGGGTCTCGTTCCTCGACACCAACCTACAGAATAACTCTCAAATCCATATACAATTCGTAGGTTGGCGTGGAGCTTGCGACACCCAACAGACACTATACTCTTCAAATTTTTCGTAGGGTGCGTTCCACGCACCTTTAAAATTGAGATAGTGAATGGTGCGTGGAACGCACCCTACCAGAGCTAACACCACGTCTCTTATCAAAGTCCTTTCACCCATCAAATCACCTCATTTAAAAGCACTATTAAGCCTCTTCTCAATTACACCACGTCTCCAATCACAACACTTTCATTACAATCAGCAGCATAGCGACAGATAAAATAGAATACATCCAAAATTCAAATGATAACTGAAAATATAAGGATGACTCATGACAAAAACTATTTTAATTACTGGCAGCACGGATGGCATTGGCAAACTTGCCGCTTTAAATTTAGCCAAAGCGGGACATCAAGTCTATTTGCATGGCAGAGACGCGGACAAACTTGCTAGCGTTATTATGGAGGTCAAAGCAGTAGCGACTAGCGCAGCGGCGGACAATATTGATGGGTTTGTGGCTGATTTGTCAGATTTACATGCGGTACGTAACATGGCAGCAGAAGTAAGCGACAAGCTACCAAAGCTTGATGTCCTTATTAATAATGCAGGGATTTATACCACCGCATCGCCCTTGACCAAAAACGGATTGGACGTGCGTTTCGTGGTCAATTATTTAGCGCCTCATGAGTTAACCAACGCCTTATTACCACTACTTAAAAAGTCTAATCAAGCGCGCATTATTAATCTAAGCTCAGCGGCGCAAGCACTAATATCCTATCCCGCTTTTGCAGGGAACGAACGTCTTGACGACAAAGACGCTTATGCGCAAAGCAAGCTGGCACTTACGATGTGGAGTATGGATTTAGCCGACAAAGTCGCTGGCGATGATATCAATGTAATCGCGGTCAATCCTGGCTCGTTACTGAATACCAAAATGGTCGATGAAGCTTATGGCAAATATTGGTCATCAGCAGATAAAGGCGCAAATATCCTAACAGAGCTTGCCATATCCGATGAGTTCGCTGACGATACCGGTAAATATTTTGATAATGACATCAAAGATGGCGCGCACGGCGAGGCCAGAGGCGAGTTCGGACAACCGCATGCCGATGCTTTAAATAAAAACGCTATTGCCGAGCTTAAACGTCAAACTCAGAATTTATTACAATCACTATAATATTTAACCATAGGAAACACTTATGAACACTCAAGAAAAACAGGCTATTACCCTTGTAGCCAATATCACCGCCAAACCTGAACACGCCGAAAGCCTTAAGTCTGAGCTACTCAAGCTGGCAAAGGCATCACAAGCCGAACAAGGCGCTATGCAATATAATATCCATCAAGATAATGCCAATCCTAATCACTTTGTCACTTATGAGGTATGGAAAAATAAGGAGCTTATGCAGCAGCATGGACAAAGCGCGCATTTTCAAAACTTTATGAAGGTGACAAAGGAGATGATCGAAGACTCTAATCTTACGCAAATGACCCGTATTGCGTAAGGTTTGTAGACATAAAACCAAGGCGTAACGGTTTATTATCATCGATCAAGATAAGGACATCTTCAATGAAAATAAAAAACCACCCAAAGCTAAAAAAACTCGCATTCAAAGCACAAAAAATCATCGTCAAAAGAATAGTCCACCTACCCAAGCCCATTCTACGCAAAATCGCGGGCGATCCCATTGTTATCGACGGTCAGACCTTAGATGTCTCCGTACAAGTCATCTTAAAGCTATTTGGTCCACCGCCCAATCACCTAGCGAGCGTTGCCAGCACGCGCAGACAGATCGATGCACAAGGGCCATTACTCGCGCAGTCTAATCATAAAGATATCATCAGCGATGACTTTCCCCTCGACGTATCAGGCGGTGATAGCATTACGCTACGTCGTTATCGACATCGCAAAGTCAAAGATAATAATCAGTCAGCTTTGGTGTTTTATCATGGTGGTGGTTATGTGGCAGGCTCGCTTGAATCACACGATTTAGTCTGTCAGCATTTGGCGGCAGATGGTAATTGTACCGTCATCGCAGTCGACTATCGCCTCGCGCCTGAGCACCCCTTCCCTACTCCTGTCAATGATGGACTGGCAGCTTTCCGTCATGTTGCCAATAATGCCGATAAGTTTGGTGTTGATGCGACGCGTCTGGCGGTCGGTGGTGATAGCGCAGGTGGTAACTTAGCCGCTGTCGTCGCGCAGCAAACCAAAGACGATGCTCATCCGCCAAAATTGCAACTGTTATGGGTGCCTTGGGTCGATATGAGCCGTGAATATCAATCGTATGAGCTATTTGCGACAGGTTTCTTTTTAGAGCGCGTAAAGATGCGCTGGTTCCAAGAGCAATACATAGACGATAAAGCGGATACCAAAGACCCGATGGTATCGCCGATATTTGGTGATTTAGAAGGCGTTGCTCCTGCTATTATTATGGTCGGCGGCTTTGATCCGCTACGTGATGAAGGTGTGGCTTATGCGAATAAACTTGAAGAAGCCGGTGTAGATACTCAGCTCACCATTTATGAGACCATGCCGCATTTGTTTTTGATGTTTGCAGGTGAGATTGAGGATGCAAAAGTGGC
>NZ_JBQQFC010000183.1:0-4936 GCF_052258445.1 Psychrobacter sp. T6-1 | reverse complement strand
GAACTGCCTGAGCAAGAAGATGGCGCGATGGAAGGCTTCCAGCTGTGGCTCAATCTACCTGCCAAAGATAAAATGAACGATCCTTGGTATAAAGACTTCCAAAGTGAGGACTTGCCTAAATACACCACTGAAGATGGCGTGGACGTTACTGTCATTGCGGGGACATCGCACGGCGTTGAAGGCGCAGTCACACGCGATATCACTGAGCCGACTTATTTAGATATTCATCTACCCGCAGGCACTAGCTTTAGCCAAGCCATTCCAAGCGATCACAATGCGTTTGCCTTTGTGTATCGCGGTAAAGTGGATATTGAAGGTCGAGAAGTGCCGACTAAAACGATGGCTATTCTTGAAAACAACGACAGTGCAGATGGCATCGTCATTACAGCCGACAGTCAAGAAGATACCAAAGTTATTTTGATTACTGGACGCCCACTACGTGAACCGATTGTACAATACGGTCCGTTTGTGATGAACAGTCAGCAAGAGATCATGCAAGCGGTTACTGATTTTCAAAGTGGCAAATTTGGTGAAGGGGCTTAGTTGTTAGCCTAGCTTATTAGATGTTTTATTAAATATCAAAGCCCGTATTAGTTTGCTAATATGGGCTTTTTTTGTGGGAAAAAGTATTGCTTTGGTTGTCTACGCAGTCGCCCCGAACGTCAATTGTGGTTAAGTATGAACACCGAACAGCACTGAGAGGTCTTCAAGCTAATCGTAGGACATAAGAATCATATCGAGCAAATTTGGTAACTAAGAAATCAGAATTTGATTTTGAGAAAGGGATTGAGATTAGAAAGCTGTTTTAGAAGAAAACAAATTGGTAATATCAACTTTTCTATAATTATTGCTATTTATGGTTTAGTAGTAAGCTTTGAATACTATTTTCAAAATCACTTTGACTTTCAAAGTCATTATTAAAAGATACTTCTACACTCTTAAGCTTTTCAATCAAAATAAGTAATAAATTTATTCTTTCTAATAGTTTTGATAAGAGTTTTACTCTTTCTAGATTATGATGATTTGCTTTCGGCCAACTGACACTACGTCTTCTCATACACGTACTATGATCATATACATCTTCTATTACAGCAGTGCTTAAAACAGAGTTCCTAATACTCTCTGCATTAACATCCTGCGGATCAAGAAGACCAATTAATGCTTCTAGGTTTATACCTAAGTCCTCCATACAGCATGCATAAATTAAGCTTGTGCAGTTAAATTTACCATTAAAATAAGCTAGTTCAGAACACAATGCTTTAAATACTAATTTTTGAATTAATTTACAGTGTTCTGTAATCACAACATCACTTTTAAATGACTCAATATCTACCTTCGCTGTTGTATGAATATTACATAATAAAATCTCAATAAATACTTCTATATCGTCAGATAGTTTTATTAAAGCTTGAGTTTTATCTGAGAGAAATTTCTGGTCATTACTACTATCTGCTCGATAGTAACATTTTTCCAGTTCAGGGATTCTAGTATGAATCCAATTTAAAACCTCTTCTGAGTCCCTCATAACTTGTACGCTACTTTGACATAAAAGCGTTTCATTAGTTGTACTTTTTAACCTTAACCATGTATTAAAAACTGTAGCTCTTTTTATAGCTAAATCTTGGTTTTCTCTTTTAGCTAGTTTTATTTCTAACTCATCGTGAAAATGTTGAATTACAGGCGCAAAATCAAAAACGACTATACCCTTCTTATTTACAGCTTCTCCAGTTATAAAAGGTAAAAAATCGCTCAAATCTCTTTCATCTACAGCTTTAATTAATTTACCTGTAGATTTATCAAGTAGCATAGACCTTACAGCAAGATTATTATTCATAACAAAACCAACCTAATTTCAAAATTAATTTAAAACATTCTTTTTAAGAAAATAATAATAAACCTAGTATTGCTTTACAAGCTTATATGCCCTAACTGCCATTATTCCAAACTCCTGAACTGTTACTACAGAAAAACCGCACTTGAACTTGATTACCTAGAACCTGATGTATTATATGATTCACTCTATTACAATAGGCTTGATCATTTCCATAAACTGAAACTGCAACCTTTCTAACCTGTGCTAAAGCTATACGTTGTAAAATATAAAGATCTTGTTCCCATAAGCCCCACCCATATATAACCAAAGAAGGTTCTAAAGTAGTCAGTACCTCTCTATAAACAGTATTTAAATAACTACTGCTTTGTATTGAATTTATCTTTTGCTGAGATGTACCTTCACTAACGAATAATGGTACTACCTGCTCAGATTTCCATGCTTGGAGTATGGATTCCAACAAACCATTACCGTTACCTATAACCTTGAACTCAGACTCAACATTATTACGACAGAGGACTAGGCTACCATGAGGATAAAATGCTAGGGTTGTAGATGTATTCCCATATATAGGTTCACGCAATTGACGCCAATTCTCATGAAATTGGCCATGTATAAAACAATCCTTTAAGGAATGTTTATCTTGCACGTCAACGCCATACATAATCGACCAGTAAAGTATTAAATCATAATTTAATGAAACTACGGTTTTAAAATTCTTTAAAAATTGGTATAAAACAGGTATGTGTTCCGAAATCTCTTGATATTCAGGATGAACATTCCTCACAGATTTAATCAGGCATTCACGTACTCTCACATAAGCGGCATGTGTCCTGTCATCTAGTATTAAAAGAGCACGATTAACATTAGAGGCCTGCCATACTAGGCGCAATACTAGTTCAAAATCTGTCGTATTAAAAAATTCAAATAGCTGTTGAATATCTTGGGTGAAAAGCCCGTTTTCACGCGCATGGTCAACAAGTGAACTATAACTAAAGCGGTTATCGATAGACATACTAGCGCCATTTCCCAATAGCAATGAACCTCCGTAATAGTCCTCAGCAATTTTTTGCCATTCAAAGATTCTATATATCATTATTTACTTACTCCTACTACTCAAAAATTTATCAATATAAAGATTTAGTACTGTCATCAAGACTTAATAGTATTATGAAAAAGCAACATAATATACTATCCTATAATTGTTGACTAATAATTTCACCCATAAAAAAAGCCCCCTCTGCGTTAGCAAAGGGGGCTTTTAGAATAGAGAGCTGACGATGACCTACTCTCACATGGCCGGAGCCACACTACCATCGGCGCAACGATGTTTCACTTCTGAGTTCGGGAAGGGATCAGGTGGTGCCATCGTGCTATTGTTGTCTATTTTGCAGCAAACTAGAATCGCTATTGCATATGAATTTTAGGCAGCTTAAAAGCTATCTACAGGCATAGCCTTCCGTCTTGCGCTGCGGACGACTGTCTCCCAGACAGTTGTTATTCTTTGCTCACCTTTACACATCACCAATACTTATCATCAATATTAGCGACCAAACTTTTGTAAAATAACTAAGATTTCAAGTCTTAATTTTCCAATAGTAGGTAGCTGAATATGATAAAGAAGTTGTTTAAACCAAAATACGTCAAGTTCGATGAAAAATACACCACCCTAAGTGCAGAAGATCAGCAAACGATGGAAATGATAACCGCTGATATCCGTGACTACGTCCAAAAGAACAAAGAAGCCAATAAACTTGATCATCATACCCGCGCTGTTCATGCCAAAAGCTATTGCGGACTCAAGGCCAAGTTTGAGGTTTTAGATAATTTACCCAAAGAGTACGCTCAAGGACTGTATGCAAACGCAGTTATTCACGATGCCGTGATTCGATTCTCAAATGCTGCGGCAGGTGTAGATGCAGATAGAAGGCTGGGGTTAGGACAAGGGCTAGCGATCAAGATATTTGATGTGCCGGGCAAAAAGCTCACCCCTGGTGAAGAGGACTGTACCACCTTTGATTATGCGCTAGTGAATGGGCCTATCTTCTTTACCAACAACCTAAAAGATTATGCCTATCTGTCTAAATTAAATTTTGAGCTAAATGGTTACTTAGGTGATGGCCTGCTTGGTAAAGGCAAACTGGTATTTAATTGGCTGACCAAATACGGCAAAGCATTTCCTAATGTAGAGGGTATAAAGACTCTAAATGCCTTTAGAAAGCTGGCTACCATTCCACCAAAGAACGCTTGGCTTTATGATTACTTCTCGCAAGGCGCGTGCCGTCATGGCGACTATATGGCCAAGATTAGAGTGACCCCTACCAAGGCATCTGCCGCCAAAATTAAACGTCGTGACATTCACTTGTTTACAGAGGACGAGGCCATCCGCCCCGCTATTATCCAAGAGATTCAAGAACACGACTATCAGTTCGATGTACAAATACAGCTGTGCCATAATCTTAAAAAGCAGCCTATCGAAACACTGACTAAAGAATGGGACGAATCTGATGTGCCTTTCGTCACAGTAGCAACGCTAACTGTACCTTGTCAGGATGTAGCAGACGATGGCAATGTTGACGCGATAGAGAACCTAAGCTTTACCACCTTCAGATGTTTAGAAGAGAATCGTCCTATCGGAGTCATTCAAACCTCGCGTTTGCAGGCCTATAAGACTTCTTCTGATACCCGTCACAAAATGAACGGTGTTAAACGTAAAGAGCCTAGCAGTTTAAAAGAAGTATTCAATAAAAATTCTAATTAAACAATAGAGAAAACTAGTCTTTTGCATCAATAGCATAATAGCCAGTATTGGAGAAATACTGGCTATTTTTATACGTAAAACTCATTTAAAAATTTACCCATAAAAAAAGCCCCCTCTGCGTAAGCAAAGGGGGCTTTTTAGGGAATAGAGAGCTGACGATGACCTGAGCGAGGAAATAGTCAAAGCACTGCTTTGACCCGAGCGCAAGAGAAAATCCCTTAAAGGGGATTTTCTGCATAGTAGGTCACATGGTGATGACTAAGTTACAGATAAAAAAAAGAGCCATCCGATTAAGGATGACTCTTCTTAGAATAGAGAGCTGACGATGACCTACTCTCACATGG
>NZ_JBQQFC010000182.1:0-4963 GCF_052258445.1 Psychrobacter sp. T6-1 | reverse complement strand
ACCTTTAGCATCTTCTTTTTAGTTTTACAGCATCCTTTAATAGCGCCGCTTACGTTATAATTCTCTTAATTTACCATTAAACACATTAGATAATCTTATGACTGAGACCCTACTCCGCAGCTCATCGATACCTGTCACTGACCCCGAAGCTGGTCTACGCCTGACTGAGATCTTTTATTCCTTGCAAGGTGAAGCCATCACCTCAGGCTTGCCGACGATATTTGTACGCTTAACGGGCTGTCCGCTCAGATGTGTCTACTGTGATACTGAATATGCGTTTACAGGAGGGGTACGTCAGTCGCTTGAGGCTATCATCGATACCATCAAAAGCTACCCTTGCACCCGTATTTGTCTTACAGGTGGTGAGCCGCTCGCGCAGCCTAATGCTATTGAGCTGATGAAGCGCTTATTGAGTCAAGGCTACGAGATATCACTTGAGACCGCGGGCGCATTGAGTGTTAAGGACGTGCCGACAGCAGTGAGCAAAGTTATGGATCTTAAAACCCCAAGCTCAGGCGAGGTGGATAAGAATCTATGGTCAAACCTAAACCACTTAACCGCGCATGATCAGATCAAGTTTGTGATTATGAACCGCACTGATTATGACTGGGCAAAGACCAAACTCATTGAGTATCAACTTAACGAATTGGTCGGTACCGTCTGGTTCTCTCCGATGTTTAATGTTGCAGACGATGTCAATGAAGACCTCAGCCCCGAGGTGCCGGTGCTCGCCCGCGAGCTTGCCGAGTGGATGCTCGCTGATGCCTTACCCGTTCGCTTTCAGTTGCAACTGCACAAGATTATTTGGGCGGATGCTAAAGGCAAATAGCGCTTCTATTACTGAACTGAGTATAGACAAACAAGCTTAGGTAAAGGATGTGAGATGGTCAAACTGATTTTACTAGGCTTATTGGCGGGCGCGTTTTTTAGCTCAACTTTCATCTTAAATGAGCTGATGAGTGATGCTGGTGGTCATTGGTTTTGGTCAGCGAGCCTACGCTACGTATTTATGTGGCTCATTATCACCTCCATTATTGTCCTGCAATTTGGTTTTGGACGTATTAAAGCGCTTGGCGTTTTATTTATTGAGCACTGGGGCTTTTGGTGTATCACAGGCAGTATCGGTTTTGGTGTCTTTTACACTGGCATCTGCTACGCCGCGGATCACGTCGCCGGCTGGGTAGTCGCTGCGACCTTTATGTTTACAGTTGTGACCAGTTTATTGGTGCTGCTCGCCTTTGGTCAACGCTTTGATAGGAAATTTATCATTTATGCCTTGCTGGTGTTTATCGGCGTAGTACTGGTCAATGTCAGCGAAGGTTTGCGTGCTTCTACCGTATCAGATATCAATATGGCTGAGATGCTTCTGCTGGGCGCATTGCCTGCCCTCCTAGCCGCCTTTTGTTATCCCATTGGTAATCAGCTCGTCTGGCAAGTGTCGTTTAATTCTAAGAGCATTAATTCTAAGAGTATCAATGCCAAAAGCATCAAGGCTAAGAATAGCAACGTTAAAAAAGACGAGGCGAAACAAGGTAGTGCTGATGATACAGTACCAACGTTAGCCGCTAGACCTGCTTTTGATGATGTCATATCAGGCGCAGATATGATTACAGAGGATGTTTGTGCTCACTCACTCGCGGCGCATCCTACTGTGCTCCAAGGCTTAATTGCTCGTATTCCAACGATTGAGACTACGCTTCTACAAAACGCCTTTAATAAAGTATGGCTGATGACGCTTGGGAGTTTGCCATTTTGGCTCGCTTTAGGCATTATAGTGCGTCCCAAATTACCCGATACCTCGCAGCTGTTTAATACTCTATTAGTGGCTTTATTGGCAGGGGTCGCGGCAACGACTATATTTTTGTATGCTCGTGATCAAGCCGTGACCTCCAGCGAAGTGGCTGGCGTCGACTCAACGCAGGCAAGCGAAGTGATATTTGCCTTGATAGGTGGTATCTTGCTGCTAGGTAATGCGCTGCCATCAGTGATGGGATTAGTAGGTATCGGATTGATTGTTGTTGGGCTGATATTATTTGCAAAGGATGGTTAGCGCCCTGCATTGTCAAAGTTTTTAGCGTAAACCCTTGATTTGAAACACGGTATGCACTCTTATTTTTAATACTCCACACGTCAACAACTGGCAATATCACTATGGTTAATGATTTAATTTTCCCCGATATTTTATTGTATTTGTTAGATATGGTTGGGGTCATTGCCTGCGCCATTGCTGGAACTTTACTGGCGCAGCACAAGGGTTTTGATATTGCTGGCTGTATCTTGGTGTCGATGGTCAACGCTATCGGCGGCGGTACTTTAAGAGATATGGCATTGGATCGACATCCGCTGTTTTGGATGACGGATTTGACCTATGTCATTGTGATTACCATGACCTCCCTTATTTTGCAGATATTTTTTCATTTGTATCACAAGATCGATAATGCTCTCAAACTCTTTGATGCTATTGGTCTGGCCGCTTTTAGCGTGATTGGGTTTAAGGTGGCGTTAAACATGGACGCATCACCCTTCATTGCAGTAATGATGGGCGTATGGACAGCGATTCTTGGCGGGTTGCTACGTGATATTATCTGTAATGAGATACCGCTGGTATTGCAGCGTGAGATTTATATTACCGCCAGCGTCATAGGTTCAGTGACTTATCTGTGCCTTCAGTACCTAGGGATCAGCGCGGGTATTAACGAATTTATTATGCTTCTGGTTATCTTTGGGGTACGTATGTTTGCCTTAAAGTTTGATTGGCATCTACCTTCTATCCGCTTGGTCAAGTGACAAGTAAAACGCTTTGCATATTAAAATGATTAAAAATGAGAGTCGCTCATGCTAACTATTGCCCTAGACACGGCAGTGATAACCACTTTTGATCCGCGCTCTTTGCTGTATTTATTCGATATGATCGGTATCGTCGCTTGTAGTATTTCAGGGACGATACTGGCTAAGCACAAAAATTTCGATGTCTTTGGCTGTTTGCTAGTCTCTATCGTCACGGCAATCGGCGGCGGTACAGTACGCGATGTTATCTTAGATCGTCACCCGCTGTTTTGGATGGTCGATATGAGCTACTTGACCGTCATTACTATCTCATCACTGGTTATGCAGATTTTCTTTCACCCAAACTCCGTACGAGTCGATAAGTTCCTCAAACTCTCTGACACTATTGGTCTATCTGCCTTTACCTTAATCGGTATCAAGGTCGCGGATAGCATGGGCGCCAATGTCCCTGTAGCGCTACTGCTCGGCGTCATCACGATCATCGTCGGCGGTATCATCCGCGATATGATCTGCAATGAGATTCCGCTGGTGTTGCAGCAAGAGATTTATATCTCCGCCGCTTTAACAGGCGGTATGCTCTATTTTGCGCTGCGTAACTTAGGGTTTAGCGATTGGATCACTGATATCGTTACGATGGCGACTATCTTTACGCTACGAATGCTAGCGATTCGCTTTGATTGGCAATTTCCAACGCTTGAGTGGCGATACTAAAAAGCGCCAACTTCGCATGACGTTGACGCTTTTATGTGTATTGGTTTGATAAGTGTAGCTGTATTTTGACAAGCTATGCCACTATAGCCAAATCTCTAACCATCAACTGCAAGCTTTGCTTAGAGTTCCATTCATTAATATCCAACTGAAACAGCAGGTGCACTTTTTGCGCGCGGTAATCCCACACCTCGTTATCGAAGTTAAAATAAATCGCCTCAATAGGATATTGCACATCAGGATAACGCAGAGATAGCTTTAGGTGCTTATCTTTTAGTATCTTAAAACTAAGCACCTCAAAGACACCGTCGAATATCGGCGGCGCAAAGCCATGACCCCAAATACTGGCATTGGCTAAATGCTCAGCGAATCCTAAGCTAAAGTCGCAAGCCTGCAAAGGCCCATCGGTAAATTTTTGCTCAGCAAATACCTCATCCTCTAATTGTGCCATGACCGCATCAAAAGCATTGACAAAGCCTTCAAAATTGCGTCGTTTTAGAGTCAAACCTGCCGCCATGGCATGCCCGCCAAAATGGCTAATCAGATTAGGATGCTGCTCAGCTACTTGCTCAATAGCATCACGGATATGCACGCCAGCAATAGAGCGAGCTGAACCTTTAATAGGATCATCATCACCCGTACGTTCTGTATTGGCGGGCGCAAAGACGATGCTAGGACGGTAATGGCTCTCTTTTAGCCGCCCTGCGACGATACCGATAACGCCTTGATGCCAGTCATCTTTATATAAAATGATACTACGGCTCGCCTTAGTTTTTGCGCCGTCATTGGTTTCTGTGTTGCGAGCACTCTCTTTATGTGTGCGATCACGGCAGATGGTATCGTCATCGTTATCATCTACTGCCTCATCATCGCCATTGTCGGTAATCAAGGTTTGCACGATAGTATCCGCTTGCGCGCGCATCTCGCCTTCGACTTGACGGCGCGTGCGATTGAGCTGTTCAAGCTCATGAGCCAAGCGCTGCGCGGTACTCCAATCCTCAGTCAGCAGGCAGTCAATACCGATACGCATGTTATCCATGCGACCGGCGGCATTGATACGTGGCCCTAATACAAAGCCAAAGTCCTGCGCTTGCATCTGCTTGGGATCGCGCCCTGCTTGTTCAAGAAGCGCCAATATTCCAAGGCTACAGCGCCCTTGGCGAATCGCAGTAAGCCCATGATGTACGAGCGTGCGATTGTTTTTATCGAGTACGCCGACATCAGCGATAGTGCCAAGCGCGACTAGATCTAAATGTTGACTGACTTGCACAGTAGACTTGCCTGCCGCGCGGCGCAATTTCGCCAAGCGTCCTAAGACATAGAACGCTACGCCGACGCCGACAAGTGCTTTACTAGCAAAGCCACAATCTATCTGATTAGGATTGACCACAGCTTCAGCAGGCGGCACGGTCTTGGTGGTGAGATGATGATCGGTTATGATAACGATGATACCGTCAGCTTGCGCGCG
>NZ_JBQQFC010000181.1:0-4972 GCF_052258445.1 Psychrobacter sp. T6-1 | reverse complement strand
CCAGGTAGTGGATTTGGAAGACTATTCTCTACTGGCAAGGGTTGTTGCAATAGATTGACCTGCTTCCATTTTGCTACGACAAAGTCCTGCGTCTGCCATTTAAGCGTAGGGAGGACTTTATCAACGATAAATAACAGTGCAAACAATACTATAGCTCTGATCAGTACCCTTAATAAACGAGTAAACAGGCTTGGCTTAGGGGGCTTAGGGGGCTTAGGGGACTTAGGCAGAGGCGGCGGCTGAACTGGTGGCATCATTGTCTCTTGTGAGCTGATGAGTGGTATAATACGGTTATTACAAATTTTAGCTGTATTATGAAGGGTTTAAGGCTCTTTGACGAGTAGCGATAACTACAATAACTCCTGATGATTGATCTCTATTATGACTGAACCTAGTACTGCGCTTATTATCGATACCGAAACCGACCAAGGTAGTGACCCGCGTCCTATTCAAGTAGCGACCATCAATGTGGCGACTGGCTTTGAGTGGATGAAATACTTCAATAGTGGCCGCACTATCTCACCTATCGTCATCAAGGTACATGGCATTACTGATGAGGATGTTGCCGAGTGTGAGCGCTTCGATTTGGAGCAGTTTGAGTTGCCAGAGTACTTAATCGGTCACAATGTACGCTTTGACTGGCGAGTGATAGGGAAACCCTCGGCTAAGCTGATATGTACGGTTAGGCTGGCCCGCGCCGCCTTTCCAGAGTGGCGCTACTATGGTCAGTCCAAATGTATTGAACAACTATTGGGCGTCGATGCCGCGAGCACTATGACTATTGCCGCGCATGATGCGCTAGGCGATGCGCGTATGTGTTATCTATTGTACAAAGCGTGCTGTGAGCGCCTGCAAATTGCGCCGACTGACTTTGCGGCGGCGCATACCATCTCAAATACCGCAAGTCCCGTCGGCAAAATGCCCTTTGGTAAGCATAAGGGCAAACTCATAAAAGACGTGCCTATGAGCTATGTTAAGTGGATGCTAGGTAATATCCACAATATGCAGCCCTCATTGCATTCTGCCTTGACCAAGCGCGTAGAGGAGCAAAATGCAGAAGATAAAATATAGTAAAGAGCTTACTCTCCCTCATTTAACCAATCGACCGCCATTTGCCATAGTTGCGGCGCTTTGGCATGAGTTTTACTGCTAAAATAGCGCATATGACCGATGTGACTGACGCCCAAATCTTTAGGGTCTAGATAGTGCTTTTCTACTGACATGTTGGGGAACACGCGTATCATATCGTCGATGTTTTCGCTATTGGCAATCTCATCATCAGTGAAACCTAGCCATAGCGCTGGCATAGCGATTTTATTATAAAAATGGTTATGAATGGTTTTGCCAAGTGCGGTTTTGATGTAGCCGGCACCATTACACCACTCGCGCCATTGACGCGCCACGCCGCGCGGTAGCGGCTGACCCATACCAATCTTGTCGGCTGGCGTATAGCCTAGCACTAAGTTACTCAGCGGAATAAAAGCGTCCATAAAACCCATTGCTTTGAGCTTATAGGGCATATCCATGTTTTTGATTTGTCCTGAGGAGCAAGCGACATTGAATACTGAGCTGATGGCCTCGTAGTTTGGCATAAGACCGATCAGCTGACCGCCTGCACTATGACCGATCAAATGGAAAGCTGCATCTGGAAATTCATCTTGTAGGGCGTCAAGCACCGCTGGCATATCATGACGACCCCAACTAATGAGTGAGGCATCACATTTTGCCAAATTACCTGCAAGTGATTCACCAATCCCTTCATTATCGAAGGTAATGACTCCAAAGCCGTTCTCTGCCAAATAGCTGGCAAAATTATGATAAAACTGACGCTTGATACCCGTGGCAGGTGCCATCATTACCGCCGCTTTGATATCAGCTTTAGGACGATAAACGGTCGCTGCCAAAGCCTGATTGCGCTCAGTCATGATGGTCAATAGGTAAGTCTCAACAGTAAAGTTGCTCTCAACAGTAAAGCTATCGTTGGCGTCTGATTGGTTTAGAGCTTCATCATTGAGCATAGCGGCATCCTAAAAAGTATATTATGGTTGTTAGCGAATCGAGAAAATTAAAACATAAGCTGAAACAAGACATAGAGTACGACTATCAATAGCAGTCGGTATGGTAAGTGCGTACTGATAAGTGCTGGTTACAGGTTAGTAACTTGGCTTATGTTAAGATAAATAGGAATGTTTTCCAATAGACAACTGAAGACTTACAATTCAAATAAAACGCTAAGGGCAAAAGTAATGCAAATGAAAATCAATAATGACACTTATGAAGTAATTACCAGTCAAGATATCACCCATATCGAAAAAGCCGTAGATAAATCAACGTTAACCATGCCGCTTGTCGCCGTATATTGTGGTTCGCGCTTAGGTAACAGCGAGATATACGAGCAAGCCGCGCGCGATTTGGGTCAAGCGCTTGCCAAAAATGGCATGGGATTGGTATACGGCGGCGCGAGTATTGGCCTGATGGGTGCAGTCGCAGATGAGGTCATCAACAGCGGCGCCCAAGCAGTCGGCGTCATTCCAACCTTTATGCTCAAGCATGAAATCGCTCATCAAGGGCTTACGCGCCTGCACCTGACTGATACCATGCACACGCGCAAAACGGTTATGGCAGAGTACGCAGACGCTTTTATTACTCTACCAGGTGGCCTTGGGACGCTTGAGGAAATCATGGAGATTGCCACTTGGCGTCAGCTGTATCAGCACGAAAAGCCTATGATTATTCTTAATATTAACGGGTTTTATGATCGGATGATTGAACATCTTAAATATACGACAGAGCAGGGCTTTATGAAGCAGCAAGACCTTGATCGCTTAGTTGTGTGCAATAGCATCGATGAAGCAATTGATCTGTTATTGACTGTCGTCACTCTCAATGGCGGCGTCGATACTGATAAGATGGTTGGGCAGTAAATGACTACTTAGAAAATCAAAATTAAGAACCGCAAAAGGGAGTCGCTCGCTAATCGATAGCAGGCTACTCCCTTTTTTGTAGATAATATTTAACCCTGATACGAAATCTATGCGATAGCAAGATCGTTTGATACGTCATCTATCACGCTATCTATAGTACGATTAACGCCTGCCATTGCAATTGGAAAATTTCTTTGTAGTGCAATATCTTGTGCCAAGTGATGAATATCCTCACTATCATGGCGCGTAAGATAAGCCCAATTGTGAGCGTAACGACTACAATTGGCAGTAGTATCCTTATCAACTAACCCTAGAGCAGTTAACTCATCAACGATCTGGTCGGCGGCAATTAGCGTCGAAGAGGCTTTGACGTTTTCAGCGCGTGCGTAGCGGATGTTTGAGTACAAGCTCACATCAGCAACTCGCAGCGTATCATCTTTTCCTGGTATTTGTTGACCGCCAAAGAGGGCATTACCAACGGTACGCGCACTATTGAAGGTCGGCACAAACTCAGCTACATATTCAATGGCTTGCTGACCACGCGCTTGCAATGGCGCTTTATCCCAACCATCTTCAATATAATGCACGTATTTTTCAGGAAGTTTGGGCTGCGCGCTGATCTCATTTGAGGCGACTAGTCCATCATTGAACAAAGTGATGAATTTACTCATACCATGTATCTGAAAATAACCGCCTGGATATGGCGTAAGCTGCGCCATGCCCTCTGGTGTACCGCGGCTACCATAGATAATAATCTCAGGTATCTGTCCACCTGCATCATCCCAATGAGTAATATAAGAGGATTTGAACTCGACCATACGCGTGACTTCAACACCGACCATGTCATCGATAACACCAGTACGAAATCCGCAAGCATTGACTAAGTAATCCACTTCAACAGACTCGGTTTCAGATTGACTGTTTTGCTGATAGTCAATACGCCATTTAGTCACATGATGATCAGCATTAGTACAATTTTCACAATCAACTGCTGTCACTTGCTTAACCTGCGTATCGGTAAAGACATGAGCGTTGTCATAACCCTCTAACGCTAATTGCGCTGAAGCTGCCAGACGAAAGATATTCCAGCCGTATTCTTGTACGACAATCACTGGGAATTTAATCTTATTCAAATCCAAGTGTTTAGCGGCAGGTATTACCCATTCATCTACCGTGCTAGGCGCAAGAACCTGCTCACGCTTAGATAAAGCGATAAGATCTTCATGGCTATAGAGCTGGTAGTAATCTTCAGGCTCTCCTAAAACTTTATTCTTAGGGTCTTGCTCAATAAGCTTACGATAAGCCTCAGTCAAGATGTCCAAACGCGGCAGCAAATCTTCAGGCTGACCTTCATCACGATTAGGTACAGCAAAGACAGTAGGGCGCACATCCATCGTATGCGGGTACAGACGCAATATATCAATGCACTGCTCAAGTAGCGCTACGCAGTCCTCGTCTGGAATTTCACGGTACAAATTACCACCAGCATGTAGATGACACATGGGAGGGCCATCAATAAGTGAGGTCTTTTTTTCAAACAAATGAGTCTCAATGCCAAGCGCAGCCAAGCGAATAGCAATAGTGGCACCTGCAGTACCACCGCCGAGTATACCTACGCGTTTTGCTTGACCATAACGGGTACTAGGCGTCGTAATTTTGAGGTCTTTGTACCGGTCGTCTATAGTAATTGAATTCATCAGCGTTGTTTTATCCTTGCTGGCATCGGCTCATCATATTACATGCCGCTATACCTAAAATTTCAGTGTATTTATCAGATGTTATCTAGCAATCTGATTTTTAAGTTAAGTCGTCAATGACTAAAGAGAGTGCTACTTAAGTGAAGCGTAGTTAAATAGTGCTATATAGACTATATAAGCGTGATACCTACTGATTTCAATGTCTGATCTGTATCTTGTGAGTCATTGTTAGTATTAAATAATCATTAGCCTATGATATAAAAAAAAGCAAATTTATTTGGGATATATGCGTAAAAACATGCACTGTTTTTGTCAGCAGATAACATAAAGTGTGTATAAAGCTAGAGGGAA
>NZ_JBQQFC010000180.1:0-4988 GCF_052258445.1 Psychrobacter sp. T6-1 | reverse complement strand
CTATCAATAGGAGACGCGGCCAATAGGCTTATCTACCTACTTTACAGTTGACCTGATACTCTCTACCGTTTGCCCATTTCATGGCTAACACACCTTCGTCACCTTTCATATGCCAAGCATAGATGACTTCTGGGTTTGACTGATTGACGTAGCTTGCGGTCGCGCCTTGGACGCCGCCATTTAGGATGATGTTTTGCTGCGACCAGCCAACCTTAGGTAAAGTTGCTGTTAGCATCGCTTGTTGCTTGTTGATTGATTGCTTAGCCATCACTTGGCTGTTGTCTGTACAGGTGTAAGGCACAGGCGCCATACGATCATAAGCCACGGTAGGGGCTGTATCGGTGACAGGCGTTGCAGGTGTCATAGGCGTGCTAGGTGCCATCGTTGAACAAGCACTGACCAAGGCAAGGGCAGGCATAGCTGTGGCTACTTTCATCATCGTATTCATAAGTTTCTCCAAAGTATAAAATCTATATGATGCATTCATTGCATAAAGTTATAGTAACCAAAACTAAGGATACGCTATGTTAGAAATTGTTTGTAAGCTGTGGGTTTCGTTGCCTTATCGATAACTAATGTAAGTATTTAGCGCGACTAAAGAAAGCACATCAGCCTGATAACTGATGTGCTTTCGGGTTATTAATCAAAAGTAATCGCTATTTCGTTTTACGCGGTGGCAATCCTGTGTGCTGAGTTTGAAAGTTGCCTTTACTCACTTTTTTCTTGCAAGCGCTGTTTTTATTATTACCTTGACGCTTGACAGAATCATTGCCGATGCGGCTGTTCTTTTTGCGTGCCGACTGATAGCCATTTTGCTCCCCATCACGGCCCTCTAAACTGGCGTTAAACGGTGGTATCAGGCAGCCACGGTTTTTACCAATGAGATCGCTACGACCCATGTCTTGCAGAGCACGGCGCAGCATTACCCAATTCTTTGGATCATGATAACGCAAGAAGGCTTTATGGAGTTTACGCTGCTTGCCCGATTTGACGATATCCATATCGCCACCTTCGCGGCTAACCTTATGTAGCGGGTCTTTGTGGGTGTGATACATTGTCGTCGCGGTTGCCATTGGACTAGGGTAGAAGGCTTGTACTTGATCAGCGCGATAATCATTGCGTTTGAGCCAAAGGGCGAGGTTCATCATGTCCTCATCTTTAGTACCTGGATGGGCCGCAATGAAATACGGAATCAGATACTGCTCTTTGCCCGCTTCCTGACTGAACTGCTCAAACATGGCTTTGAATTGATCATAGCTGCCCATGCCAGGCTTCATCATTTTTGACAATACGCCTTCTTCAGAGTGCTCAGGGGCAATCTTTAGATAGCCACCGACATGATGGCTCACCAGTTCTTTGACGTATTCGGGATCTTTTACGGCTAGATCATACCGTAGTCCTGAGGCAATCAGGATCTTTTTTACGCCTTTAATATCACGAGCTTTACGATATAGTTTAGTCAAATTACTGTGATCGGTGATTAGGTTTTCGCAGACATCAGGATAGACGCAAGAGGGCTTACGGCAGTTTTTCTCAATCGTTTCATCTTTACAGTTGAGGCGGTACATATTGGCAGTTGGCCCACCAAGGTCAGAGATGACGCCCGTAAAATTCGGTGCAGTATCACGAATGGCTTCAACCTCGCGTAGGATAGACTCCTCCGAGCGGTTTTGGATAATGCGCCCTTCGTGCTCAGTGATTGAGCAAAAGGTACAACCGCCAAAACAGCCACGCATGATATTGACCGAGAATTTAATCATGTCAAAGGCAGGAATGCGCGCATCGCCATAGCTCGGGTGCGGCAGGCGCGCATAGGGCAAGTCAAACACATAATCCATCTCTTCGGTTGAGAGCGGAATCGGCGGCGGGTTGAGCCAAACATCGATAGAGGTAAAGGAATTTCCCGCGCCGCTACTATGACGTTGCACCAGCGCGCGAGCGTTGCCTGGATTGGTCTCTAGATGCAGGATACGGCTGGCATGCGCGTAGAGTACAGGATCAGATTTGACTTGCTCATAGTCAGGCAGCCGAATGACGGTTTGCTCACGAGCGGGTAGTTTTAGCTTATATTTACGCGCCGTTTTTGGTTTGTATTCTTGAACCTCCATACCGCGCATTTGCACAACCTGAGTCTCTTCATCAACTTGATCAGCGTTCAAGACTTTATTAGTCACAGGCTCAGCGACAAAACCCTGATACTGTGATGAAAACGAGTTTTGATTTGGCGTCTGGTTGGGACGCTCTTGCTCAATCTTACAGCTGTCAACGTCTTCGGTCATGACATAAGGGTTGATAATGGGATCGACACGGCCAACGGTATCGACATCGTTACTAGCGACTTCTATCATATCCGCTTGCCAATGACGACGACTTGGCGTGAGTAAGTATGCCGTACCACGCAGTTTACTCATTTGCTCAAAGGTATAGCCTTTGGATAGACCATGCATCACATCGACAATAGCGCGTTCAGCATTACCGTATAAAAGAACGTCGGCACGGCTATCGAGCAAAATACTGCGGCGTACTTTATCTGACCAATAATCATAATGGGCGATACGGCGTAGGCTGCCTTCGATACCGCCTAAGATAATCGGCACATCAGGATACGCTTCACGGCAGCGCTGGCTGTAGACGATAGCCGCGCGATCAGGGCGCTTATTAGCGACATTGCCCGGCGAGTAAGCATCATCGCTACGTATCTTACGATCGGCAGTGTAGCGGTTGATCATGCTATCCATGTTGCCAGCGGTCACGCCATACGCATAGACGGGTTTGCCAAGCTCCATAAAGGCGTCTTTGCTTTTCCAGTCGGGCTGGGCGATGATACCCACGCGAAAGCCTTGCGACTCAAGTAAGCGCCCAATAATCGCCATCCCAAAGCTGGGGTGATCGACATAAGCATCGCCTGAGATGATAATCACATCGCAAGCGTCCCAACCGAGCGCATCCATCTCCGCGCGATTCATTGGCAAAAAGGGAGCAGGCTCGTAGCAGCTGGCCCAATGCTTATCGTAATCATAAAGCGCTTTGGTGCCTTGTTTAAAAGCGGTGCGGGCGATGGTATCGGCAGACATGGGACAACCTTAATCTTAAAAATACGGGTGATAGCTAGCGGCTAAGGATAGTTATTGTTGACTAATTGAGTAGCGGCTAATTTAAAGGCGCTCATTTTAACATGAATTGCGTTCACGATGTGAAAAAGCAATTTTCAATTATTTAGTTAAGTTATTGATAGTGCGAGAAAAACTACAGTTAACTTTTAGAGGGCCAGTCTGTTATTCTAAGGTTAAGTCATTGAAAATATAATGTAGCGATTTTGGACTAGAATGACGAGCGGTTAAGGCTCAAATAGATACTGTGACTTAATGAAAAAGCGCCTTCTCGATTATAAACGAATTTGAGAATAGAGATGATAAACAAAAACTTAAACCGCAAATTGCCACATTCAAGTCATCTAGCTTTACTAGCACTTCTTATGATTATAGCGTCTCCTGTCTATGCAGCAAGTGCAGCAGGTGCAGCAGGTGCAGCAGGGCATCTTACCTTTTACTATATGTTGTTTATACTACCCATTGTCTTACTCTTTCATCTTATTGCTGTTATTTACTTCCAAAAGCGAAATCGTTACCGCTCTAAAGCATTTACTCATAAACATTTAATTATCGTCATACTGTTTTTGTCGATTGGGGTAGCCACAACGACGTTTGAGTATGTGACAGACCTAAGTAGTACGGGTATTCACGTTGGTACCTTGTTGTCTCTTTTATTTGTTTAGGGCTTTATAGCGCTATTGTTTGCTATTCCCTACTTACTTCATCTTTTCGCTATCGAAGAGTGAGTTACTGCTTTTATCACTATAATCAATCGAGCAAAATCTTCGTCCCACTCTTGGTAAAATTCATCACAAACTGACTGCGAAAACTACGCACGTTATTCTCATAAGTGAGCAGGCTACGGGTAAATTCGTGATAGTCGTTCATATTCTTGGCATTGACCATCAGCATAAAATCAGCGTCCCCTGACACTTCATAACAGCTCATCACCCGCGGTTGCTCATTCATCAAGCGCTCAAACCGATGCTGCATTGAGGTATTAGAGCGCGACATCTCTATCATGACGATGGCCGTCAGACCATAACCGACCTTGTTCGGATCAAGAATAGCGACTTGCCTGGTGATGACCTTGTTATCTATCAGCGCTTGAATACGGCGCTGCGCGGTGGCTACTGAGACGTGCACTCGCTCTGCAATAGTCTTGAGTGGTAAGGTCGTATCTTCTTGGAGCAAATTTAAGATGGCTTTATCTGTATTGTCCAAAGCATGAGTCATTAAAAAACCTCTTTTTAAATCTGAAAATATCGTTTAATTATCATATAAATTGATAAAGCGATAAATAAGTTATTTTATATAGTAAATAAAGATAAATAAAATCATAATTTTGTATATTTAGAAATATATTTTCACTACGTGCTACTACAATAGAGAATATCAAATAGGTACTGGCTAAAACTCTAAAAATAAAGCTTGCACCTATATCTCATTTAAGGAGCCTTGTATGTCTACTTCTACATTATCTAATACTTTAGTCTCGCGTTTACCGCTACCGACAATGTGGACCGCAGGCAGCGTACAGCAGCGCACTTTAATGATGGGCGTAGCACTGGCAGTATTATCCAACCTGCTATTTGGTGTGCTTTATGCGTACAGTAGCTTTCTAGCGCCATTATCAGGCACACAAGTTTTTATTTGGCGTATGCTGGCGATGTGGGGCGCTTTGATTGGCTATCTGATTATTAGCGGTCGCTTGGGGTCACATATTGAGAGATTAAAGACACTTAAAACAGTTAAGCAGTGGACGTGGTTACTATTACCAACGCCAATATTTTTAAGTCAGTTTTGGCTGTTTATGTGGGCGCCTGTCAACGGTCAAGGCGTGCAAACGGCGATGGGTTATTTCTTATTCCCGCTCATGATGGTGCTGTTTGGCTG
>NZ_JBQQFC010000179.1:0-4989 GCF_052258445.1 Psychrobacter sp. T6-1 | reverse complement strand
TATTCGTGAAGGCGGCCGTACGGTAGGCGCTGGTGTTGTTGCTTCAGTTAAGGACTAATCATTAGATTAGCTTTTACTTGTTAGACTTAGCGTCTAACTGCTAGACATAGAAAAGCCATCCGCTAGGGTGGCTTTTTTGTGGGCGGGATATTGTTTGTAGATAATTATAAGGTTTGGGCTGTAGGGTGTGCCTCGCGCACCACGAATGGTTGATATAAGGCTTGTTTGGTTATTCTAAAAATACTCTAGTAGACAGGAATCTTCGGCTTTAATCGATATACTTTTTAATCAACGGTGCGAGAGGCGCATTCTACAAAGGCTGACCTTTCAAATTGTATTACGAAGTTAATTGATAAGAGAGCTTAAGAGCTATATTCTGATATGTCACAACAAGCGTAACCCGCTAAATCTATGGTTCAAAATCTGATGGCGGGTTACGTTTCTTCTTCACTTTTTACGAGAGCTTGAAAAAACTAACCCACCCTACGCGCCCTTCAACCTTATAGATGTAACTTGTAGAGACAAGATAATGCTAACCATAGATTTGCTAAACAAAGAATCATCTAACCCTCAAAGCATTATTCAAGCCGTTGCTAACATCGAAACCATTATTCAACCGCGAGATGCTTGGGATTATCAGACCTTAGTAGATTTGCTTTCACAGGATAGTATTGATTTATTGGTAGTCCGTCAAAATGACACAATCATTGGCTACTGCCTCTATCAAGTAATCTTTGAGCAAAGCGAGATATTAAGAATAGGCACGCATCCTGACTATCAGCGTCAAGGTGTCGCCTCACAGCTTTTTACAGCTTTGCATACCGTATTGATTAGCAAAGACGCTCAGCAATTAATGTTAGAGGTGAGGGCAGATAATGATGCGGCGATTGCACTATACGAACAGCAAGGGTTTGAGGTCATTCATAGGCGAAAAGACTATTACACAGAGGTGCATAGGGTAAGTGTTGATGCTCTTATTATGCAGCGTCGTTACTTATATGATTAATGTTACTTAGAGGATGGATATTACTTCTTTAGGACGTTTATTTCTCGAGATTATTTTGATCTTTTTTCATTTGTTCAAGGGTGACTAAGCGCTGACTTAGGGTCTCTACCATAAGATTGATAGTGGCTTGTTGTTCAAGGATTTGCGCTAGTTTTTGTTTGACGATATCGAGTTGTTCATCCAAATCAAGCTGACCATCGTAATAGTCATTTAGACTGTTTTGAATTTCAGTCAAGGTAAAGCCAATCGCTTGCGCGCTTTTGATCAGTGCGATACGATCCACGCATTCAGGATGAAACTCAGTGTATAGCCGTGATCCTGCTTGACGTTTACGAGATTTTAGTAATCCTAAATCATCGTAATGACGCACCGTATCTTTGGTCGTATTGGCAGTTTGTGCCAATTGACCTATTAATAAAAACGAATCGTCAGATGACATATAGCCGTCCTTGTGTGGGTAGATATCTGGCTTTGTCTATACGTGTAATCGTTTGCGCCTCTCTATGGTTATGGTTGTACTTTCCAAGGTAGCGCAGAACCTAACTTGGCAGCAGATAGAGGTTTGTGCGAACCGGTTTGCCATTGGACAGAACGCGCACCAATAAGGCTATCTAGCTGCGCCAAAAACTCAGTACGCGGCACTGTGGCCGCGCCCAAACTCATCAAGTGCTCGTTTGGCAGTTGGCAATCTACTAGCGCCACACCACTTTGCTCACATAGACGCATAAGACCCCAAAACGCAAGTTTGGACGCGTTAGAGGCAGTATGAAACATGGATTCCCCAAAATAAATACTGCCTATTTTTAGACCATATAAGCCGCCTACTAGCTGTCCCACCTCATCCCAAACCTCGATACTATGAGCAAAACCATGAGCATGAAGCTCGGTATAAGCTTCAATCATCTCTTCATGAATCCAAGTATGTTCGCCCTCGGGCAGGCCATCACTACGCGGTAAGCTACAGGCATGAATGACCTCATCAAAAGCCTGATTGAGGGTCAATTGCCAACGCATGCGGTTTGCTTGTTTGCGTAGCGACTTACTGGGCTGATAGCTCTTTGGCGCGATCACGCAGCGCGGCTGGGGGCACCACCAAGCAATCGGCTCATCCTCGTTGAACCAAGGAAACAGACCGCGCGCATAAGCGGATATTAGAGTCTCTGCTGCCAAGTCTCCGCCTACTGCGATAATACCTATACCATCAGGATCGACCTCTATTGGACTTGGAAAGTTATAACGCCCAAGACTTTTTAGCCTCTCAGGCGTGATGGTGCTGGCACTAACCAGAGGTTGTTGACTTGAATGACTGTTGGCAGAGGCGCTCACTTACGCCTCTTTGTCCGCAGTCAAAGTTGAGGCGTAAGTGTGGTCAGTGGCAACCGCTTCACCGATAGCATCAAGATACTTTTCAGCATCGAGTGCTGCCATACAGCCAGTGCCCGCTGAGGTGATCGCTTGACGATAGACGTGATCTGCGACATCACCTGCGGCAAAAACGCCCTCAACACTGGTCTGGGTTGCATTACCATTAAGGCCACTGTTGACCACAAGATAACCATCTTTCATGTCCAGCTGCCCTTTGAACAGATCGGTATTGGGCTTGTGACCAATAGCAACGAACATGCCAAACACGTCCAGCTCTTTAGTGCTACCATCTAACATCGACTCGATGACCACACCGTTGACGCCCATATCATCGCCGACCACCTCGCGGACTTTATGATCCCACTCGATTTTGACATTACCGTTTTTGGCTTTTTCAAACAGCTTGTCTTGCAGTATTTTCTCAGAGCGCAGCTTGTCACGGCGATGCACTAAGGTCACCTCGGATGCGATGTTGGATAGATATAGCGCTTCTTCAACTGCGGTATTACCACCGCCAATAACCGCGACTTTTTGATCTTTATAAAAGAATCCATCACAAGTAGCACAAGCGGAGACGCCAAGGCCTCTAAATTTGGTTTCTGATTCTAATCCTAAATACTGAGCGGATGCACCCGTTGAGATAATGAGAGCGTCACACGTAAAATTGCCGTTGTCGCCAGTTAGCTTAAAAGGACGCTCGCTCAAATCCACCGCGTTGATATGATCATAAATCAGCTCAGTACCAAAACGCTCAGCATGAGATTTCATACGCTCCATTAGCGCAGGCCCTGTCAGATCATACGGGTCGCCTGGCCAGTTATCGACCTCTGTCGTTGTCGTAAGCTGTCCGCCGACCTCTAAACCTGTGACCACGACAGGCTTTAGGTTAGCGCGCGCCGCATAGACAGCAGCGGCATACCCTGCTGGACCTGAGCCTAAGATAATGAGTTTTTCGTGGCGAGTGTTGTCAGTTGCCATATTGGTTCCTTACGGTAGTATTAAGTTTTATTAATTAAAGTGAGATGAAAATTATGCTACAAAGGTAGCATTAAAAAGGTAAAAACGTCGTCTTTAAAAATGACGAACGGTATCGTTATTTGTGGTGTTGTCAACATGCTGGCGTGATACTAACATAAGGGTGATAAGCTAAAAGTGCAAGTTTGCTAAAACAAACATCATTATCATTAGAATAAAACCATAAACAAAGCATTAAAGCCAGATTTGTTGATAACTCAGTCGCCAATTTACCTATCTATTTGTTATTATAGGAGGTTATATACAGCATAAGACATCCTGTGTTTTGCTATAGGCTTTGTGGTTAGCAGCGCTTATTTACTAGAGTTATATGTGACGCCATTATGACGAACACTCGTCATAATCTGGCACCCCTTTGTATGAATCGTATTGATAAAGGCAGATCCTACGTGATATCAGCATCAGTTATTGATTATTTAAAAAAAGGCATATTTACGGTCCTTGGATTGATAGTGGCCGTGTATTTGTTTGTGATTTTGCTGACTTATACCGGTAATGATCCCAGCTGGTCACATATCAGTAGTGATATGAATACGATCAATAATATGGGCGGCGCTATGGGCGCTTGGTTATCCGATCTGCTCTACAGTTTTTTTGGCTTTAGCGCTTGGTGGTTGCTAGCGTTTTTGGTGTATGAGTCTATTCTGATTTGGTGGGAGAGTAAGCCGACGTTTTGGCCTTTGCGCTTGATGGCTTATGTGTTTTTATTGCTCAGTGCTAGTGCCTTATTCGCTCAAGTAGTGGCTATTATTCAGCAAGTTGCTAACCCTAGCGCAACCGCTCTAAAAGGAGTGGCAGGCGGGATCATCGGTCTTGAACTACAAGCACGTTTAGCGCAACTGTTAACGCAGTGGGGCAGCATGGCGTTTTTGACATTGTTTGTGATTATTACCGCGACTTTTGCCTTCAACATTCACTGGCAAACGGTATACCATAAGCTCACTGATCTTGGGTGGCTTGGCTCTGGAGTCAGTGATAAGGCTCAACGTAGTGAGGCCCAAAGCGCAAAACAAAACGATAGTGAATCTCAAGAGGATAGCGATGAGCTTGATGACGAGTTTGCGACCGCTCAAAAAACAGACGTCGATCAACAAGAAAAATCAGGTCAATTGCCACTTGAGCTACCAGAGAAACAAGACAATGACACAGCGGACAGTGGTCGCTTTGGTAATGTGTTGACGGACTTTTTGACGAAGTCAGGTCTAAAAGACAGCGTAAAAGCGTCTATGGCGATAGCGGCAACAGAAGCGGCGGCTATGGGTTCTAAACCGCAAGCGGTAATGGCAACTGCTAGCTCTTATGCTAACGATGAGTCATTAAAAGAGCCTGTCACGACTTTACGCAAGGTAGAGCCAAGCTTTGCTTGGAATGATGCCAGTACCGTTGATGATCTATTAGCAACAGATGCTTTTGTCGCTAACTATGGTGAGCAATATGGCGAGCAGTACGCCCCAAGCTCTGATGAAACGGTATCAGAGCTTGCTCCTACTCATGATGCAAATTTCGTAGCGTCATTAGAGCCTTCAGCGTCATCAGCACCATCAGAACCATCAACGTCGTCAGCAATGCCAACACCACCAGCA
>NZ_JBQQFC010000178.1:0-5007 GCF_052258445.1 Psychrobacter sp. T6-1 | reverse complement strand
AGTTACTATTTTTTGATAGTTATTTACCTTTTTCTTTAGTATTTTATGAATCTGCGAACCATATAACAATTATAAGCTCCTTAGGATGTTATCTATGCCAATACCTCTAAACCATATGGAAACTGTCAAAAAGCTGAGCGATACGCCTAAGGATGGTTTGATCCAATTGGTTTATGTCAGTAACATGACGCTCAGATCACGTCTAAAGTCCTCTGTCTTTGACGAAGTTGAGGCGCATGCTCGCAGCTACAACCAGCAGCATGGCATAACGGGTACTTTGTGTTATGGCAACGGGCATTTTTTGCAGTGCTTGGAGGGCGAAAAAGATGAGATACTGACTCTGCAAGAGCGTATCTTTGCTGACGGACGTCATAAAGAGGTGCAGATACTGTCTCTAAAAAACATCAGTCAGCGCAGCTTTGAGGATTGGCGCATGCGCTTGCTATTTTTGGAGCGCTGGCTTTGGTCTCCTGCAACCAAAAAACAAGCCGATCAGCTCTCGCCTTTTTTACCTTTTGCGCCGCATGGCTGGACGCCCGATCGTACTGCGCAGTTTATTAATACTATCCAAACCTTTGATAATCCGCCGCATATAAAAGCAGCTGGTATTACCTACAATGCCATGGGTAATATGTTTAAGCACATTGCCGCGCCGCACCAAGCGTTTTTAATCGTTCAAGGATTTTTGGCAATATTGCTCGTTATAGGCCTCTACCTTTTAACCTATTAGTACGCTTTATATACAAATGACAAAACGAAAAAAGACGCTAAACGGTTAAGTCTAGCGTCTTTTTTATTTAGAACTAATCAAGACGCTTACATATCAAAAATCTTGCCGCGATTCATGATATTGTTGGGATCAAACACTTTTTTGACTTCTTTTAGGTACTCAATCTCAAGCGGACTGCGGCTATATTCCAAATATGGCTTTTTGGTCATGCCAACGCCATGTTCAGCGGATACCGAGCCGCCATATTTTTGCACGATTTCAAACACGTACTTATTAACGATTTGGCAAGCATCAAAGAACGCATCTTTGCTTAAGTGTTCAGGCTTTAAAATATTTAGATGCAAATTGCCATCACCGATATGACCAAACCAGCACACCTCAAAGTCAGGATAATTACGACTGACAACCTCGTCAATCTCAGCAATAAAATCAGGGACATGAGTGATTAACACGGACACATCGTTTTTGTACGGGGTAAAGACTGAGATAGTCTCAGAGATATACTCACGCAGTTTCCACAGCTCCGTCGCCTGAGCTATGCTTTGACTCATGACGCCATCAACGACCCAGCCCTCGCTCATACAGTGCTCAAATATCGCCATAGCCTTATCCATAATCGGCTCGTATGGCGCTTCAAATTCAAGTAGAGTATAAAATCGAGTACGCGATTCAAACGGCTCTTGCACTTGACCATGTGCCATGAGTTTATCGATTGCCACATCATCGAAGAATTCAAAGGCGGTCAAATCAATCTTTGCTTGAAAGGCTGATAGCACATTCATGACATCATCAAAGCTATCCATGCCTAGCACCATGACATTTAAGTCTTGCGGCGCACGATCCAGCTTAATTTGCGCATGAGTGACAAATCCAAGCGTACCTTCACTACCGATAAACAGCTGACGCAAATCATAACCTGTGGCATTTTTGACCATACCGCGGTTGAGGTGCAAGATATCGCCGCGACCAGTAACCACTGTCAACCCCATAATCCACTGGCGCGTCATACCATAACGTATGACTTTGATACCGCCTGCGTTGGTGCCGATATTGCCACCCATCTGGCTTGAGCCTGCTGATGCAAAATCGACAGGGTAGTACAGATCTTTGGACTTGGCAAATTGCTGAAGCTGCTCGGTGACTACGCCTGCTTCAATCTCAACCAAGCGATCAGCAGGATAAAATTTGCCGATACTATTCATCTTATCGAAGCTCACTACAATCTCGCCATTAGCTGCGACTGCGCCTGCCGATAGACCCGTACGTCCGCCGCTTGGGGTTAATACGACGTTATACTCATTCGCTAGCAGTACGATCGCTTGCACTTGCTCAGTGGTCTTAGGAAAGATAATAGCAGAGGCAGCAGGAGCAAAATGTTTGGTCCAGTCTTTACCCCAATGTACAAGGCTCTCGCTATCGGTCTTGATTTGACTGCTATCAAAGTTATGCGTAGTGATTAGAGCGTCTAGTATAGCTTGTACTGCTGCGCTATTCGCTGCTGGCGCAAGGTTTGGCTCATTGACCACAGCTTGGTCAGCGGCGTGAGTGCGCGCGTGGGCGGGCAGGTTTTCGGTGATCGATTCAGTCATAATAGTCTCGACTAGGTGCAAGGGTCATGTGTTGGACAAGTAACATAGCTGGTGTTTGATAACTTATAAACGTGCCCTAATATTAGCACATTACCAGTACATATTTAGAATGCGTTTGACCCTTTATAGGTCACTATTAGTCACAATATCTATAGCTTAATTCATATTATGCTCTAACACCTAGCGACAATTTTGTGTAAGATAAGCGCATTGTTTTTTATTCTCGTCGACTGTTTAGATTATGACAAACAGTGACTCCAATTATAGGGCAGGTCTCATATGGCATTATCACTACAAAAAGATAAAATCCGTTTTTTACTATTAGAGGGCGTCCATGACAACGCGCTAAAAGTATTAGAGGGCGCAGGATACAGCAATATTGAGTATCTGAGTCACGCACTAGATACGGACGAGCTGATCGAAAAGATTAAAGATGCGCACTTTGTCGGTATTCGCTCGCGCACGCAATTGACGCGTGACGTACTTGAGCACGCCAAAAAGCTTATCGGTATTGGCTGCTTTTGTATTGGTACTAACCAAGTAGATCTAGAGGCTGCACGTGAGATGGGTATCCCCGTCTTTAACGCGCCGTACTCTAACACGCGCTCAGTGGCTGAATTGGTACTGGCGGAAGCCATCATGCTGTACCGCGGTATCCCAGAAAAGAACGCTACTGTGCATCGCGGCGGCTGGGGCAAATCTGCTAAAAACTCACATGAAGTGCGCGGCAAAACTATCGGTATCGTCGGTTATGGCTCTATCGGCTCGCAGCTATCAGTACTCGCTGAGAGCTTCGGTATGAAGGTCATCTATCATGACGTCGTCACCAAATTGCCGCTAGGCAACGCCCATCAAGTTGGCAGCTTAGACGAGCTACTATCCACCGCTGATATCGTCACCTTGCACGTGCCTGATGTACCAAGTACACGCTATATGATGAAAAAAGAGCAGTTTGATCAGATGAAAGAGGGCAGCTACTTTATTAATGCGGCACGGGGTACTTGTGTTGAGATTGATGATTTGGCAGCGGCACTTGAGTCGGGTCGGGTACTCGGCGCGGCGATCGATGTATTCCCAAAAGAGCCAAAGTCTGCGGATGAAGAGTTTGAGTCACCACTGCGCAAATTTGATAACGTGATTTTGACGCCGCATATTGGTGGCTCAACACAAGAGGCACAAGAAAACATCGGCTTTGAAGTCGCTGAGAAGTTCGTTAAGTACTCAGATCAAGGTGATACAGCAACGGCGGTCAACTTCCCAGAGGTTTCAGTACCGTTCAAAGAGGGCTCACATCGCCTGCTGCATATCCACAAAAACGTTCCAGGCGTGCTGTCTCAAATCAACCGTCTGTTTGCAGAAGCGCACATCAATATCTTGGCGCAGAGCCTGATGACAGAAGGCGATGTTGGTTATTTGGTCATGGATGTTGATTACAATGATTCAACAGCCGCACTCGATCAGCTCAAAGACGTCGAAGAAACCATTCGCGTGCGTATTTTGTTTTAATCTAAAAGGTATAACAGTGCAATAAAAAAGAGAGACTAGTATAGTCTCTCTTTTTTATGGGTACTCTCTAAATCAAATAATATTTGTAGCGATACGCTTAGTTTGTCTGGTTAGTAGTATCTGCTTTGAGACGCGCCTCAACTTTAGCAGCTTTGCGCTTTTCGATAATGTCATTTACGTCGCTTCCGATATGCGTCTCACCGCGCTGCTTGGCAAGCTGCATCTGACGTTCACGCTCGCGAAAGCGCGCTTTTTGTGCGTCAGTCGCTTTGTCAATACAATGCGGGCAAGATTCACCTTTGACATAAGAGGCGCTATTCATATCATCTATAGTGATCGGCATACGACACGCAAAACACTGTTCATAGTCGCCTTTTTCTAGATCATGATTGACTGAGACGCGGTTGTCAAAGACAAAGCAGTCGCCTTGCCACATAGAGTCGCTGGCAGGTACTTCTTCTAAATACTTTAAAATACCGCCTTCTAAATGATAGACCTCCTCAAACCCTTGCTCGCGCAAATAAGCGGTTGATTTCTCACAGCGAATACCACCGGTACAGAACATCGCGACTTTTTTGTGTTTGCTAGGATCAAGCTCTTTTGCGACATACTCTGGAAACTCACGAAAGGTATCAGTATTAGGGTTGATAGCGTTTTCAAAGGTGCCGATTTGTACTTCGTAATCGTTGCGCGTATCGATCAGAGTTACATCTGGATCTGAGATCAGCGCATTCCAATCGGTAGGCTTCACGTAGCGCCCGACCGACTGTAGCGGGTCGATGTCTTCGACGCCCATAGTGACGATTTCTTTTTTGAGCTTCACCTTGGTGCGATAAAACGGCTGCTCGTTGGTATAAGACTCTTTAAACGTAAAGCTACCGATCGCGTCAATACTACGCAAATACTCTAAGACGTTATCGATGCACGGGCGTGTACCAGATATCGTACCGTTGATGCCCTCAGCAGCGATAAGTAATGTACCTTTGACATCGTTGTCCGTCATCTTATCAAGGATAGGCTGACGATAGGTTTCAAAGTCATTAAAGCGAGTAAATTTATACAAAGCGGCGACGACGATATTGTTAATTTCGCTATCGTAGGCGGGCGCTTGTTTTGAGGTTGTATTGTCTAAAGTTGTGCTCATACTGTCTCCTGCTGGCTAGGACGTAAACCTAGTGCAAT
>NZ_JBQQFC010000177.1:0-5040 GCF_052258445.1 Psychrobacter sp. T6-1 | reverse complement strand
GATACAAGCTTTTTACCTTTGCTATGAGTAGCTCTGCTTGTTGTCATAAATATCTCTTAGCCTTTTCACAGCTTAGCTATTCTAGCAACCTTCTTTTCATTTATAGTCATAAAGCATCATTTAAAGCTTGTTTGCTATAAATACAATCTATTGTCTACGTATGATAGATCACTCATTTAATAAATAAAAATATTAAGGAAACTCATTATGAAAGACAGTTATGATCTAGTCGTCATTGGTGGCGGTCCTGGTGGTTATGAAGCCGCTATCCGTGCAGGTCAATTGGGTATGAGCGTAGCTTGTATCGAAAAACGCGTCTATAAAGGCGAGCCTGCGCTTGGTGGTACGTGCTTGAACGTTGGTTGTATCCCATCAAAAGCACTGCTTGATACTTCACATCGTTATGAGGCCACCAAGCATGATCTTGAAGAGCACGGTATCAGCACAGGTGATGTGGGTATCGACATTGAGAAAATGATCGAGCGCAAAGAAGGCATCGTCAAGCAATTGACAGGCGGCGTGGCAGCACTGTTAAAAGGTAATGGTGTTGAGTGGTTACAAGGCTGGGGCACACTAGTTGATGGCAAGGGTGATGACAAAAAAGTTAAATTTGTTGCTTTAGAAGATGAAAGCGAGAGCACCATTACTGCCAAAAACGTTATCTTGGCTTCAGGTTCTATCCCTATTGATATACCAGTAGCAAAAGTCGATCATGAGCATATCGTTGACTCGACAGGCGCGCTTGATTTTACCGAAACTCCCAAACGCTTAGGCGTCATTGGTGCAGGTGTCATTGGTCTTGAGCTGGGGTCAGTATGGCGTCGCCTAGGTAGTGAAGTCGTCGTTTATGAAGCTTTGCCTGAGTTTTTGGCAGCAGCTGATAAAGATATTGCCAAAGAAGCGCGTAAGATGTTCAAAAAGCAAGGTCTTGATATCCGCGTTGATACCAAAGTGACCAATGCTGAAGTTAAAGATGGTCAAGTCGTGGTCACTAGTGAAAACAAAGGTGAGGCGTCTGATGAGAGCTTTGATAAGCTGATCGTTTGTGTCGGTCGCCGTGCTTATTCTGAGAAACTACTTGGTGATGACAGTGGCGTAACCTTGACCGAGCGCGGCCTTATCGATGTTGATGAGCAGTGCAAGACTAACTTAGATGGCGTATACGCTATCGGTGATTTGGTACGCGGTCCGATGCTGGCGCATAAAGCGATGGAAGAGGGCATGATGGCTGTTGAGCGTATTCATGGTGAAAAAGCTCAGATCAACTATGACACGATTATCAATGTCATTTATACCCATCCAGAAATTGCTTGGGTAGGTCTCACTGAGCAAGAAGCCGCTGATGCAGGCTATGAAGTCAAAACAGGCTCATTCAACCTAGCCGCTAACGGCCGCGCTCTGGCACAAAGTGAAGCGCAAGGGTCTATCAAAGTTGTCGCTGATGCCAAAACCGATCGCCTATTAGGTATGCATGCTATCTCTGCAGGAGCTGGCGACATTGTTCATCAAGGTATGATCGCAATGGAGTTCGTCTCAAGCATTGAAGACTTACAACTAATGACCTTTGCTCATCCAACAATCTCTGAGGCCGTACACGAAGCGGCACTATCAGCAGATGGACGTGCTATTCATGCTATCCAGCGCAAAAAACGTAAGTAGTTAACAGTTTTGCTTTAGCAAGATAATAGTTTGATTAGGCAACATAGCAGAACTCATTACGATGAGTTCTGCTGCTATGGTAAATTGCCTGATTTCACATTTTTACTCTCTCTTATTTAGATAATAACGAAGGATACAAGCAATGAATTTACATGAGTATCAAGCAAAAGAGCTGCTAAAAAGCTACGGCTTACCGATTCAAGAAGGTATTGTCGCTTATAGTGGCGATGAAGCCGCGGCAGCTTTTGACAAAACGCCGACAGATATCGCAGTTATCAAAGCGCAAGTTCACGCTGGTGGTCGCGGCAAAGCAGGCGGCGTTAAACTGGTCAAAACCCGCGAAGAAGCCAAAAAAGTGGCTGACGAGCTGATCGGTACCAATCTAGTGACCTTTCAGACCGATTCTGATGGCCAACCGGTCAACTTTGTACTCGTCGCAGAAGACATGTACCCAGTACAAACTGAGCTCTATCTTGGCGCTGTCGTTGATCGCTCAACACGCCGCGTGACCTTTATGGCCTCAACCGAAGGCGGCGTCGATATCGAAGAAGTTGCCAGTCAAACGCCTGAAAAGATATTTAAAGTCAGCGTCGATCCACTAGTGGGTCTGATGCCGTATCAAGCTCGCGAAGTCGCGTTTAAATTAGGTCTAGAAGGCAAGCAAGTCAATCAGTTTGCAAAGCTCATGAAAGGCGCGTATCAAGCTTTTATTGACAATGATTTTGCTCTGCTTGAAGTCAATCCATTAGCAGTACGTGAAAACGGCGAGATCGTCTGCGTCGATGGCAAAATCGGTATCGACTCAAATGCACTATACCGTCTGCCAAAAATCGAAGCTCTGCGTGATAAGTCGCAAGAGAATGAGCGTGAGCTTAAAGCATCAGAGTTTGATCTAAACTACGTAGCCCTAGAGGGTAATATTGGTTGTATGGTTAATGGTGCAGGCCTCGCTATGGCGACCATGGATATCATCAAGTTATACGGCGGTAAGCCTGCTAACTTCTTGGACGTGGGCGGCGGCGCGACCAAAGATCGCGTGGTTGAAGCGTTTAAGATTATCTTAGAAGATAGCAGTGTTGAAGGGGTCTTGATCAATATCTTTGGCGGTATTGTACGCTGTGACATGATTGCAGAGGCGATTATCGCTGCAGTCAAAGAAGTAGACGTGCAAGTGCCTGTAGTCGTGCGCTTAGAGGGTAATAATGCTGAAAAAGGCCTACAGATTTTAGAAGAGTCTGGTCTAAAGCTTACCTCAGCGCAAGGTCTTGCAGACGCGGCGCAAAAGATTGTTTCTGCAGTTACCACAGGTATCGTCAACTAAAATAATGATCAAAAGTAGGAAAAAATAATGAGTGTATTAATTGATAAAAATACCAAAGTATTGGTACAAGGTTTTACGGGTAAAAACGGTACGTTTCATTCTGAGCAAGCGATTGAGTACGGTACTAAAGTAGTCGGCGGCGTGACTCCAGGTAAAGGCGGTCAAACGCATCTGGGTCTACCTGTATTTGATACTATGGGCGAGGCCATGGAAGCGACGCAAGCGGACGCGTCTGTCATCTATGTACCAGCGCCCTTTGTACTAGATTCAATCGTTGAAGCTGTAGACGCAGGCGTTAAACTTATCGTTGTTATCACCGAAGGCGTACCGACTTTAGATATGCTAAAGGCCAAGCGTTACCTTGAAGCTGCAGGCGATGTACGCCTTGTCGGTCCAAACTGCCCAGGCGTTATCACGCCAGGCGAGTGCAAAATAGGTATCATGCCAGGTCATATTCATCTGCCAGGCAAAGTGGGTATCATTTCACGTTCTGGTACGCTGACCTATGAAGCCGTTGCGCAAACGACAAAGCTAGGTTTTGGTCAATCAACTTGTATCGGTATTGGCGGCGATCCTATCCCAGGTATGAATCAGATAGACGCGCTAAAACTGTTCCAAGACGATCCACAAACCGAAGCCATCATCTTGATCGGTGAGATTGGCGGTACGGCTGAAGAAGAAGCGGCAGCGTACATTAAAGATAATGTGACTAAACCTGTTATCGGTTATATCGCTGGTGTGACGGCACCTGCTGGCAAGCGTATGGGTCACGCAGGCGCGATTATCTCTGGTGGTCAAGGCACAGCCGAAGAAAAGTTCAAAGCCTTTGAAGACGCGGGTATCGCTTATACACGCGATCCCTCAAAACTAGGTGACAAGCTAAAAGAAGTCACTGGCTGGTAATGCGTTAAAAGCTACATAAGTTTGGCAGATAACTATTTAATTATATTGATATACTATAAAGACACTTCACAATGAGGTGTCTTTTTTTATTCTTATATACTTTTGGTTATATTATGAAGCACAAGATTCTGGTCACAGGCGGCGCAGGTTATATAGGGTCTCATACTTGCATTGCACTATATCAGGCAGGGTATGAAGTGGTTGTCTTTGATAACTTATCTAATAGTAGCGTTGAGGCGCTCAATCGTGTCTCAACGCTCATTGGTGAGTCCATCGAATTCATTGAAGGCGACATTCGCGACCGCAGAGCACTACAAAAAGTATTCGCTCAACACGAATTTTTTGGCGTTATTCATTTTGCAGGACTAAAAGCGGTTGGTGAGTCTGTCGCCAAACCTCTGCTTTATTATGACAACAATGTTAGTGGGACCATTACACTACTTGACATTATGAGTAAATTTAGCGTTAAAAGTTTCATCTTCTCTTCGTCAGCAACGGTCTATGGCGATGCTGAAATTTTACCTATTGATGAAAGCTCTCCTCGTTCTGCGACCAATCCTTATGGTCAAAGTAAGCTGACGGTTGAACACATCTTAGAAGATTTAGCAGTAGCAGATAAAGACTGGAATTTGGTAACTTTGCGCTATTTTAATCCGGTAGGCGCGCACTCTTCAGGTACAATTGGTGAGGATCCAAATGACATTCCCAATAACTTGATGCCGTATATCTCTCAAGTTGCCGTCGGTAAGCTTGAAAAATTAAATATCTTTGGTAATGATTACGCCACTATTGATGGTACGGGTGTCCGTGATTTTATTCATGTGACTGATTTGGCATCAGGTCACGTTGCCGCTTTAAATTATTTAAAGCAGCAAGACTGTGCAAAAGAGAGTCGCTCAGTAGGATTTTTACCCATTAATTTGGGTACGGGTAAAGGGACTTCTGTTTTAGAGTTGGTCGATACGTTTGCTAGTGTAACTGAGCAAAATATTCCTTATCAGTTTGCCGCGCGCCGCGCGGGGGATATCGCCAGTTGTTACGCCAGTGCTGACAAAGCAAAAACATTGCTGGACTGGGAAGCTAAGCTATCTATCATCGATATGTGCAGCGATACTTGGCGCTGGCAAAGTCAAAACCCTAATGGCTATAATGCCTCT
>NZ_JBQQFC010000176.1:0-5052 GCF_052258445.1 Psychrobacter sp. T6-1 | reverse complement strand
ACTGGCACTTGGACTATCGACTCGCGTAAAGCCTGAGGGCGCAGGCTGCGGCGTTTGGTCACGTTTAGGAATCAAAGGGTTGAGATTCATAAGCTCGTAATCTGCACTCACCTCACCACTCCAACCTTGGGTGCCACTCAGGGGCAACTGCTTGATCGTGCCGTTTTTGTCGATGACCAATTGCAGCACGCGCATCTGATTGTATTTGCGCTCAGTCACGCTCGCCACCGCGCCGCCATCACGCAAGATAGTGGGTTGCAAAAAGATAATCAAATTGCTCTTTTGCGTGCTGTCATTATCAGAGCGAAACAGACGTCCAATGATAGGCACGTTGCCAAGTCCAGGAACTTTTTGTTGACTGGTGGTGCTGTTATCTCGCATCAGGCCACCCAAAGCAATGGTCTGTTGATCATCAGCCAAGATAGTGGTATTGATGAGGCTCTTATTGGTAATAATGCCGTTGGCATTTCCAACGCTACCGGGCACAACTGACGAGACCTCTTGCGAGACTTCCAAACGCACTGTGCCGTTTTCACCGATATGGGGAATGACGTTTAGGTTGATACCGATATCTTGACGGTCAATGGTCTGAAACGGATTGGTTGAGGAGTTACCGCTAGTGGTAAAGGAGCCTGTGACAAAAGGCACGTTTTGACCCACCAAAATACTGGCCTTTTCGTTATCTAGGGTTAAGATAGAAGGCATGGACAACAGATTGGCACTGGTCGATCTGTCCAAAGCTTGCAAGATAGCCCCATAAAATTCAGTATTACCATTACTGTCCTTGCGACTATCACCAATACCAACCAAAGCACCAACGATTGAGCTAGCAGCAGCGCTAATACCTGCCGCGCCAGCTGCGCCGCCACCTGCCAAAGCCGCCGCCGCAATCGAGGTAGCACTAGCGCCTACGTTATTGAAGTTGACGACGCCATAGCCGCTGTTGGCATTACCTAGCGCCCATTGAACACCAAGCTGGGTCGCATCATCTCCTGATATCTCAACGATAGCCGCTTGAATCAGCACTTGCGCACGGCGATTATCGAGCTGGTCCACCGCCTCTTCGATCTCAAACATGAGCTCAGGATCGGCATTTACAATGACCGCGTTTTGGGTTTCATCTGCAATAATACTAAATTTCCTACCAGATTGTGCCGTAGAGCCACTAGCCGCTGGTACAATCGAGCTATTATTATTTTCGAGCGCCTGACTGGCTCCACTATTAATAGCGGTACTAGCGCCGCTGGCATCGGTGAGTGATGCAGGCTCTAAGGTCGATACGGCGCCTGCACTATTGATAGACTGATTGGCAAGCAAGCCGCGCAGCATGTCAGCGATGTGAGTTGCGCTGGCATACTTGAGGCGGAACACACGCAAACCGCTTAGCCTACGCGTCGGGGTGGTATCCAACTGGTTGACCATCACTTGTACTTTGGCGATCATCTCAGGACTACCCTTCACAAGCAGCCGATCACTTGCCGAATCGGCGATCACTTTGAGCTGGTTACCACCTTGTGCTTGTCCGCTACCAGCACTTGCGACCAAAGCGCTAATTAATTCCATCATACGCTCAGCATCCACGTGACGCAGTGGTATCACTTGCAGGCTATCATTAACATTGCTATCTAAATCACGGATAAGAGCGGTAAGCTGGTTTAAACTATCGGCGCGATCGGATAAGACTAGGGCATTGACGCCGGGGACAGCTGCGGCGTGAGCGGACTGCGGCATGAGGGGACGGATGACACCAAGCACTTCAGCGGCTTGGGTATTGGTTAAATAAATCACTCGCGTCGCCAAGGCTTCGCCCACGCTATCGCCGCGTAGATCCACTGCAACGCCAGACTGTTTGGCGACATTATCTGGCACCAATTTGGTGGTCGTCCCTGAATCAATAGCCGCAATGCCATTAACCTGCATGACGCTTAAAAACAACTGATAAATCTCATCGCGCGAGAGTGCACGGTTCGATATGACCGTTACGTTGCCATTGATACGTGGATCTAAGACAAAGTTTTGATTGGTAATCGTTGCCACTTCGTTGATAAAGGCTTTGATATCAGCGTCTTGCAAATTAACTTTCCAGCTTTCGCTATGAGCGACCCCCATACTCGCCATCCACAGCGGCAGTGCTAAGCATAGCGGACGACAAAGGCCCATTAAGCGCTGCAATGAGAGGCGCAGGGGCGTGACTGAAAATTTATGCAAACTTACCATGATGATCAATACCTACTGTGATGGTGCCAAGTATAAGCTAAAATGCGCCTGTAATACTGAGAATAACAATGACTCAGCGTTGTGACTACCTTTGATATATAACATTAAAACTGCTGACGAATCGTGATGACCTGATCGCCGCGCTGAACCTCTATTTGCGCCTCGCCTGATTGCTGCACTTGTTGCAATAGGCTAGAGTCCTGTGCAGGATTATTACCGACGTTTTGACCGTTAACGCTTAATACTTTATCGCCAGGCTCAAGCCCCAAACGATTGCGCAGGCTCGATGGCATAGCAGCAGTCACTTGATAACCCTCTCCTGATGCCATAACGCCCATACGGCTCAGATAGCTGGCAGGATTCTCTTGCAGGGCGGTCACCGCCTCACTAATAGCAGACTGCGGGCTCTCGTCAGCGTTATTAGTGCTAGCAGATGGATCAAGACCTGTATCAATGGGCGCGACTGCTTGTGGTAGCGCTAATGCATCACTCGTAGGCAAACGCTGATTGCTCATACCATCAGCGATCATCTCGCTCTGGTCAAGTGCTAAGCGATCAGGCATATTAATGATGGTTTGCTGATCGCTGCGATCTGAGATAATCACTGAGTCCCAATCAACAGCGATTAGCGTATAACCGCTCTCTTGTAGCTCGTCACCGATACGGTAGTTTTTGACCTCACCATTGACATCGAGCAGTGCTGACGAGGCGCTATTAGGCACGGCCAATAGCACGCCTTTAAGAATAATATTAGGCGGCGGCAACGTAGCAGCAGCAACAGGCGTTGGGTCTGCAAAGATAGCAAATAAGCTGTTATCGCCTGCGTCCATTGAGGTATTATTCTGCAAAGTCGCTAATGGCAAGGCAGGTACTGTTGGCGCGGCTAGTAATAACCATAATAACCGCGCCACTGTCCAGCTCAGCCATATAATCGCTAATAATAAAAGCCATCCTGAGAAGCGGTTCAGAATATCTATAGCAGGTTTAAGGCGATCGCGGGCACTTATCATCAAGGCGCTCCTGCACTTGCTGAGTTTGACACTCCAGAGAATAAAGGCTGGCGTACGCTAACGACTGAGGTATCTTGCGGCGCTTGACCTTGGTATTCTGGCATATTCTCCAAAAGCCGCTGAGTTAGGCTCACATCCACCATATTGTCGCTATCAATGTACAAGTCGCCCAAGCGCTTGTCTTGGTTGTTAAGCAGATTGATATGCAGCATATTTTTATCGCTTTTTTGCTCTTGGCTAAGCTGGGCACGCATAGCTGGCATCGTGATATAAAACACTTTGCCGCCACTTGGATATCCGACCTCACCGCCTACCCAAGTCAATTGACCGTCCGCTTGCGTAAATCCTGCAACCTGCTCATCTGAGCCTGATCGGCGCTGCAAAGAGACATTATTGACTTGTATAGGCGTATTAGGCAGTTGCCAATCGACCACACTAGTTAGCGTCTCAGGCGCTATCTTGCCACTCATGTCATCCACTTGCCAAGCGCTGCGACTCACTTTGACTTGTCCTTGCAGGCGCGTCTGACCCGTAGCAATCTCGACGTCAGTGCCGATTTTACCCAAGAATAGCTGCCACGGTTGCCATGACCAACTGGCCGTACCTGTCAGTGGCGCACTAGGTGCTGGCATTTGCCAAATGGCTGAGCCTTGCCACAAGTTACCCGAAACGTGTTGGACATGGTTGTTATTTGGCGCATATTTTTGAATCACCCACGCCGCTGGCATCTGTAGCAGCGCAAAAAACACAAACAAAACCAGCCCGACAAGCCACCAAAGCTTACGGGGACGCTTATGAGACGAGGTAGAGGATGGTGACACTGATAACTGACTCTTATAATAGACAAAAACGTCATTATCATAACAAACAATGCCCTATAGATGACAGAAAAAAAGCCAGTATCTTTTGCGCTAATAATAGCGGCAAAGATACTGGCTTTTAATTCTCGCTTACAAGATAAAAGAATTCTTATCTATAAAGTGATCAGCTCATGATGAATCACATCCATCAATTAAACAGCAAAACTCTCAAGACTTTGACCGTCAGCTAAAGCGTCAACAAGCCAAGTGGGCTTACGACCACGACCTGTCCAAGTCTCATCGCTGTTTTCGGTATTACGATATTTAATATTGCGTTTTTTAGCCAGCTTCTCGCCCGCTTCTAATATCTCTTCAATCGTACTATTGCTCTCTTCAGCGATTTTTTCAAACTGCGTGTAGGCGTCATACAAACGCTGATGCTGCTTTTGAGCGATAAGTTGCTGCGCATTCTCAGTGATAGCGCGTAGCTCATCAACGTCTAAACTGTCTAAATCAATAGCATTATTCTTACTCATAACGACCTCGTTCTGAACAGTGATAGATTTGATTATCAATATCAAATCAAAAATAAAAGGCTAATAATACGTTAAATATAATGATTTAAAACCTGCATTTATAAACAGCCGTATTATTAATTAAGCACATTAACATAATTTTTATTAAACATAGGTAATAAAATATTAATAATACTATTTTATATTTAAAATTATATTCAAAGTATTTCTATTCAAAATAAACAGAAGTTTATATTTATACTTATAAAAATTATTAATCGAAGCTCAAACATACAGAGCTGGACTTTTTATAGACCAATAAAAAAGTCCACGCTTGTGGACTTTTTATAATAAGGTACTTAAGTACTGATATGCTTTTTAGCTGAGTTAAAAAGCTATCTCTTATATGATTTAGAACGGAATATCATCATCTACTGGGCCATCAGGCATGGCATTAGATTTGGGCGCTGAGCTTGCATTAGATGAAAAACTGTTCTGTTGCGGGCTGGC
>NZ_JBQQFC010000175.1:0-5078 GCF_052258445.1 Psychrobacter sp. T6-1 | reverse complement strand
CCGCAACTGAGACTGCCGCAAACACAGCAATACAAAGCGCTGACCCTGTGACTTATCATACCATTACAGATACAGCGAACGATCTACTCAGTAGTTTCGTCGAACGCATCCCGTACTTAGTTGCGGCGATTATCGTGATCGTAATCTTTTGGCTATTATCTATCGTCTTCAAAAAAATCGTTCGCAAACTACTGGGCAGCCGTAGTCGGCATCAAAATCTCGTCAAAGTATTTCAGCGCATAGGCGGCGCATTGATATTTTTTATCGGCTTTATGATCGCTATGGTCATCGCCTTACCAGGATTTACCCCAGCCAAACTTATCGGCGCGCTTGGTATCGGTTCGGTTGCCATTGGTTTTGCCTTTAAGGATATTTTTCAAAACCTACTATCTGGTATTTTATTATTAATATCAGAGCCGTTTCGCATTGGCGATCAAATTGTCTCAGGTGATTTTGAGGGTACGGTTGAAGACATCAAAATCCGCGCGACGACCATTAGAACTTATGATGGACGGCAAGTTGTCATACCCAATTCAGATCTGTATACCTCGGCTCTAACGGTCAATACCGCCTATAAGCAGCGCCGCTTGCAAGTTGAGGTGGGTATCGGTTATGAGGATGATATCGAAGAAGCCAAAGCGGAAATTATCAAAGCGTTACAAAAGGCGGATACGGTATCAACCAAAGCGGATCCAAGTATCATTGCCACAGGTTTTGGTGGGTCATCTATGGACATGACAGTACGTTGGTTTATCGAAGATGGTACGCAAGCCAATAAAGTGGCCTCCATTCATCAGGTCATTGTTGAGATCAAAAAAGCACTTGATGCGGCAGACATTAATATACCATTCCCGATACGCACGCTAGATCTGAGCGATCCGTCGGTAAAAGCCACGGTCGAGCAACTCAGCAAAAAGGATGCTAAAGATCAAGAAGGTGAAAACAAAGTAGATGTGGATAAAATTATCACAGAGTAAATATCTGGTGTTGAGGCTGATACATCGATGACGAAAAGAGTGATCACTCTTGGCATTATGAAACTTGCCGTAGCTGGCGAAGAGAGTGACGTTGCCTTGGATAAAACAATCGAAGCTGCGACGGCTCGGTTCAACCAAGTCGTGCAGCATAAGCTAGACATTCAAATCGAGTCATTCTCTTTTACAGGACTCAGTTTAACTCCTGATCAGAACGGCTATCGAGCGCTCGATTTTGTACAGATTGGCATCAATGAAAAGACTGAGCGCAAGCTTGCATTTATGTTGATTATTACCGATGTAGAAATCGCTGCCGCCTCTATGTCTTATTTACTTGCGCTGCCCTCTCAGCTTACTAATGTGGCGGTAATCTCTACGCGTCGTTTGCTCGATTCTGAAGTTACGCAAGAGGATAGGCTTATCAAGCGCTTAACTCACCTAATGCTACAGTGCTTTGGTCGACTGTTAAACCTAAAATATACGCAAGAGCCGACTAATTATTTGGCTTATGTGCAAGTGCCTGATGACCTTGATACTATGCAGGCCTTTACAGCCGCTCAGTACCAGCAGATGGCTGAGAGTCTTCCACAAGAGGCCAATGATCGTTACTCTGAGGGGAGTAGGTTTTCTTTTGTCATTCGGCATATCCTAAGCAATATTCCAAGGATTGTTCGCGGAGCCATCAGAGCCAATCCGCTACGCCTTGTGACCAAACTACCAACCATGATTGCGACAGCGCTTTCAGTGATTATCGTCCTTATCTTTGGCGGGGAGACTTGGGATTTTGCCGCTTCAGTGTCTTACAGTCAGCTAGCGGTTTTTGTCGTCTCCAGTTTTTTGGCAGCAACTTTTGTGCTCTACCGCGCTTTTTCCTTTCAGCTCATATCTACGCGGCGAGGGCAAACCTCAGAGAGCTCGGTGGTCACGGCTGCGGCTACCTATTTGGCACTAGTATTAACGCTGATTTGTATGTTCATCATGTTTGGAGTGCTGATGTATGGTGTGGTGGTGTTCGTATTTCCAGATCCCTTGATGAGTACGTGGACCTCTGACAAAGATGGAGCTTCCCTTGCAGCTCATATACGCTTGGCAGCATTCTTGGCGGCTGTAGGAGTTTTATCAGGTTCGCTTGGTGGGTCGGCGGATTCGCGCTCAGTGGTACGCAATGTGTTGTTTGCAGCTGATGAAACGTGATAGCTTGGGAACAAGCTACTAATAAATCTCACTAAAAGAACCGCTATATCATTTAATATAGCGGTTTTTTTGTACTTGCTCACTGACTACAAACGTAGGCACCTTAGTCGGTTTTAACTTTAAAGTCAGTATGACAAGACTTACAGCTGGCACCAACATCACCAAAAGCGGGCTTGAAGTCATCGACACTGGTCGCTGTTTGCGCAACCGCATCAAGCTGTGCGGTAACTTGCTGAAACTTCTCTGATTCATTGACGAAAGTGGCGTTGTCGCTCCAAACGGCTTCTGTCGAATTACCAATGGACTCCGCGTTACCAAAATGTACCCAAGGGCTTTTTGAGGCTTCTGCCAAAAATGAGGTTTGATCTTTGAGTACTGCCGCATCAAAAGTATCAGGCGCTTTGACCATATCGCCCATAATTCCCATTGCGTCACTGTAGCTTTTCATAATGTCTTGTCGGGCTTTGATATCAGGATCAGTAGGACTGCTACAAGCGCTTAAACCGACTACAGCGCTTAGTAGCGCCGTGCCAGCGACTGCTCTTAATGATGTGGCTTTTAAAGTTTTGTTTTTTAATAGGGTGTTAGTACGAACCTGTTCCATAGGTCACTCTTCCTTATTTATACAATGATTAAATCTGTAGGGTTGGTGGTTAAGATAGTTTTTATTAAAAACAAGAAAGGGCAGTTGTTGAGCCCTTTTTTATTCATTATGCCAACTAAGAGTGCAAAGTCAACCAGTCACGTGGTTTTAAATAGTAATCGGTAAGCTCAAACTCAGCAGTGCCAGGCTCAGGCTCAAAACGGTAGTGCCAGCTGGCAAGGGGCGGCATACTGACCAAGATGGACTCAATACGGCCATTGCTCTGTAGCCCAAATAAGGTACCGCGATCATACACCAGGTTATACTCAACATAGCGACCACGGCGATAGAGCTGAAATTCGCGCTGCGCCTCGGTATAGAGCTCATCTTTACGCTTATCAAAGATAGGGAGGATGCCATCGAGATAACCGTTGCCGACCGCTTTCATAAAGTCAAAGCAGCGCTCAAAATCCCAACCTCGGCTCTGGGTATTGACATCATCATAGAATAGGCCGCCGATACCGCGCTGCTCATCACGGTGGCGTAGATGAAAGTACTCATCACACCACTGTTTAAAATCAGCATAAATGTTCTCGCCAAAAGGTGCGCATAGATCGTGACAGACCTGGTGCCAGTGCACGCAGTCAGCGAGCACAGGATAAAACGGCGTCAAGTCAAAACCGCCACCGAACCACCAAATCGGATCCTCACCCGGTGCTTCGGCGACAAACAATCTAACGTTGGCATGGCTAGTTGGGACGTTTGGATTAGTGGGGTGCACCACCAATGATACGCCCATCGCTTGTGCTTTGCGACCAGCGATATCAGGGTGACGGGCTGTCGCGGACGCCGGCAAGTTATGGACATGGATATGGCTGAACATGACGCCTGCTTTTTCGATAACTTGACCGCCCGCAAGCACGTTTGAGCGTCCGCCGCCGCCCTCAGGACGTTCCCAATTATCGGGAACGAAGGTAGCACTACCGCCGCCGTCACGCTCCTGAGCTTCTAGCGCCTGACAAATTCGCGCCTGCAAATCGACCAAAAACGCGCGTACGCGCAGGATGCTCTTGCTGGTCGCTCCACTGTCAGTAGTCGTTATTGCTGATTTGTCGTTTGTATCGCTCATAATAATTTTTCACTTATAATGCTTCGCTTATAGTTTGTCACTTCTTATAGTTTGTCGCTTATAGTCCTGCGCTTACAATCTTGGTACTTGTACTACTATTGAAGCGTATTACTGATTAAAATGCGTTTCGGTATTGATGTCTTTATCCAACAGGTGTCCCATGCGGTCACGCTTAGTCGCTAGATAGCCGGCGTTATCCTCTGTGATACCGACGATTGAGGGCACGCGCTCTACGACGTCGATACCGTGATCGGTCAGATAGGTGACTTTGTTAGGATTGTTGGTGATGAGGCGTACTTGATTGACGCCAACGTGTGCCAGCATCGGCCCGCACATATCATAGATACGCGCATCAGCAGGTAGCCCTAGTATCAAATTGGCATCCAAAGTATCATGACCTTGATCCTGTAAGGCATAAGCGCGGATTTTATTGGTGAGTCCTATGCCGCGGCCTTCTTGACGCAGATACAATATAGCGCCGCAGCCGGACTCCTGTACCGCTTGCATAGCCATATTAAGCTGAGGCCCGCAGTCGCATTTGAGTGAGTCAAAAGCGTCACCTGTAAGGCACTCTGAATGAATGCGTACAAGGGGAGTCATAGAGGCACTAGCATCTATATCTTGTGCAGCAGGCAGGCCAACAGTGAGCATGACATGCTCCTGACCGTCTTCGTTTTCAAAAACATGAATATCAAACTCGCCGTAACGAGTCGGTAATTTGGCACTAGTAATAAATTGATATGACATTGAGATCCTGCATAGGCCGGTTATCGTGGCAGTAGAGGAGAGTGTTGTAGAGCGTATTTGAGGTCAACTTGGAACCTGTTTTAGCCTAACGATAATTTTAGACTTATATAAGGCATAAGTTCTCGTTTACAATAAGCCTATGACTTAAGGCTGGCAAAGGAGTGCTTCACTTATGTGGTGCTTGAGGCCAATTAATAACACGCTGATAGTAAATAGAGCAAACTAGTATAACCTGTTCTGAAGCAAGCGACTAAGTTTAGGATAAAACACATAAAATTCACAGACCAAACACGATGACTTCAGCGACTGTCAAAAAAAAATGCTATTATGCCATACTATTTTGCCCAGTACAGTGACAAGTGTTTACCCGTAGATTACTATGGCGTCACGAACTTTCACGACCCATGCCCGATAACAAGGCATAATGTGGCAAGTTATCGCAGCGAATAAA
>NZ_JBQQFC010000174.1:0-5080 GCF_052258445.1 Psychrobacter sp. T6-1 | reverse complement strand
AAACGCTATGACAACCCCTGCTCGCAAACGCAAAAAAGCCGCCCCAAAAACCTTTAAGGCGGCTTATGATATCCTAAAAACCAATGCCGCTCAGCTTCAGCAACAAGACGAGCCGGATATCGACAATCTAATGACGACGGTTGAAGAATCCATCGCCGCTTACCGTGTGTGCGAGACGCGTATCAATGCCGTGCAACAAGCCTTGGATGCCGCGTTCGCTGAAGAGGACTCTATCAGCGTAGACTCTGAAAGTTAATCCAGTTCATCAACTTCAAACACTTGGCGCAAATATGCTAGATAAGTATCATTATTGATCATAGTTTTGCCAGGACTGTCTGATATCTTGGCTACGGGCTGTCCGTTGCATTCGACTAGTTTTAGGACAATATTGATTTGGGTCAAACCCATATCATTGGTCAAGTTGGTACCGATACCAAAACTGGTCCTAATTCTATCTTTAAAATACTGATGTAAGTCCCAAGCTTTTTGAATATCTAGACCATCACTAAAGGTCAAAATCTTGGTCTTGGGATCTATCTTAAGCTTTTGGTAGTGAGCAATGGCTTTGTCGCCCCAGATATAAGGGTCGCCGCTATCGTGACGCAATCCGTCAAACAACTTAGCAAAGTACAGATCAAAATCGCGCAAGAACGCATCCATGCCGACGACATCCGTCAGCGCAATTCCTAAATCGCCGCGATATTCATGCACCCATGCCTCAAGCGCTGCCTTTTGTGAATCGCGCAGGCGCACATCCAAGGCTTGAAAGGCTTGCATAAACTCATGCGCCATCGTGCCTATTGGGGTCATTCCCAAAGTTTTGGCGAGATAGACGTTGGAGGTGCCGCCCACGATTTTAGGCTCAGCCTTATGCAAAGTCTCAACCACATGCGCCTGCCAGCCTTTACTAAAGCGTCTACGAGTACCAAAGTCGGCGATGATAAAAGGCGGCTCTCCTGCCGTTTGCTGCGTAACATACTGATGAAGTAGAGCTACCTTAGCATCAAGCCTGCGCTGCCCTTCTTCTATGACGGCGGTATCTGATAACGCGTCAAAATACAGCTCATTGACGATAGCTAAGACAAAGACCTCAAAGAACATCGCCTGAATCATAGGTCCTTCGATATCGATATGCAAGCGGCCTTTCTCGTCAGTGCTCACGGTGATAAATCGACGCTTGAGCTGAAATAGCTCTAAATAATCGACAAAATCTGAACGGATAAAGCGCAGACCGCGTAGATATTCAAGCTCATCTTGCAAAAATCGCAACTCGCACAAACTATCTAACTGCTGCTCCAAAGCCTCCTTAATAGTTGCTAGCGGATAGGCGGTGTCCGCATTATTACGACAGCGAAAGCGGTAGACGCCATGAGTCTGCGGAAACTGGTGCAACATGGCTTGGAGCATAGTAAATTTGTACAAATCATTATCAAGTAAGGAGGTAATGATAGGCGTAAAAGGTGCACTCATAGGACAACCTGATAAGTATAAAAGAGGAGATAAATAAAATAATGGTAAGGTTAATTATTAGAGCCAAACCCTTAATGATTTTGGAAGTATAACTGATTTTAAAGGCTTTATATCTTAAACTAAAAAACGCTAAGCCTGTACTCATCCGCCTAGCGTTTTTTGTTTTCTCAAAATGCTATGTAAAGCATTAAGCCTTTGCACTCATAAACTGCGCGACATAATCATCGGCGGGATTGGCGCGTAGCTCACTTGGCGTGCCCGTCTGTACCAAGCGTCCGCCGTTCAATATACTAATGCGTTGACCCACTTTAACCGCCTCATCGATGTCATGGGTGATAAACACAATCGTTCTATTAAGACGTGCTTGTAGCTCTAATAACTGATCTTGCAATTGCGCCCGAATCAGAGGATCAAGCGCCGAGAATGCCTCATCCATTAGTAGTACAGGCGTATCCATCGCCAGCGCTCGCGCCAGCCCAACGCGCTGCTGCATACCACCAGATAGTTCATCAGGATAGCTGTTCTCAAGATTGGGCAACCCAACTTCATTCAGCCAGTGACGCGCGATATCATGACGCTCGCTCGTGCTCATCTTGCGCACTCGTAGACCATAAGCCACATTTTGTATAACCGTCATATGCGGCATCAGACCAAAGTGCTGAAACACCATACTGACCGTTTGCTGACGATAGTGCTGTAGTGCCTTGTCGTCCAATTCAAGTATATTGATAGCAGCATCGGATATGGTAGCTGGCGAATTTGCGCTTACAGAGCCTGATAGGCTTTTGGCAAACCTATCGTTTGATATCTCATTCAAAGTGGTATTGGCATCAATTGATGTATCTACCCATATCTTACCTGAGGTCGGATCGATTAAACGATTGAGATGGCGTATTAAGGTTGATTTACCAGAACCTGATAGCCCCATGATGCAGTGTAGCTCGCCTGCTTTAATCGCAAGGTTGATATCATAAAGCCCTACTGAATATCCTGTCTGCTTTTTAACCTCGACGCTGTCCATACCCTCGGCTAGTAGAGCTAGCGCCGATCTGGCTTGACTAGGGCTAGCGTTATAGATTTTGCTGATGTTTTCTAGTTGAATATGATTCATTATTATTCTCTATTGTGAATGCTCAAGACGCTCTACCCTATGTGCTGGCGACCCGCTTCAATGGTTTTTTGACGCGCACGCTTACCTTGACCGAACGCTTGGGTAATGCGGTCAATGATAATCGCCATAATGACAATCGCGGTACCTGCTTGTAGACCTTGCCCGATATTGAGCGTTTGAATAGACTGCAATACATCCTCGCCTAGACCTGGCGCGCCAATCATAGAGGCCAGTACCACCATCGCAAGCGACATCATGACCGCCTGATTGACCCCAGCCATGATGCTGGGCAAGGCTTGCGGTAGCTTAACCCAGATAAGCAATTGCCAATGAGTACTACCAAATGAGCGCCCCGCCTCAATCATCTCGTGATTGACTTGAGTGATACCGAGCATTGTTAAACGTATCAGTGGCGGCAAAGCATAAATGACCGTTGCAAACAGCGCGGGCACTTTACCAATGCCAAACAGCATGAGCACAGGTATCAGGTAAACAAAGCTTGGCATCGTCTGCATAACATCGAGTATCGGCGTGATTATCTTGCGTAGTATCTGGCTCCCTGACATCGCAATGCCAATGGGAATCCCTATAACGATAGTGACCAGTACTGATACGATCAGCAGCGCCAGAGTATCGACCAAAGCGCCCCATAGTCCAAAAGCGCCGATCAAAAACAGCCCAGCGCCGCAAGCGAGCGCAAACCATATCTTACGTACCCCAAACCATGCCAATACTGCAACGGCTGCAATAATAAGCCAAGGCGGTATAAAGGTTAAAGCGCGCTCAATAGGCAACAATAAATAAGTTAATGTCACACTACTAATGCTACGAAACACATCGCCGTATTCTCTGACGACAGTTGCCAATGCCTTGTTAAGCGAGTCCTCAAGTGACCATGAGGGGAAGCTTGATGATAACGCCAATAAGCTATTTGTAGGCTCAACAGAATCAAGAGGCGTGTTTACATCAGTATCACCCGCACTACCTCCCGAGGCGTTTATACCTAAAGCTGTGGCCAAATTGCTTGCTGCGTCAGCCGATAGCCACTCTTGCCAGACGCTAGGGTTTTCACGCAAAAACAGTAAGGCTTGCTCATCGCCACTGCGCTTGTTTTCACTCATAGCTAAAATAGCGCCGTTAAGCTGATCAGGGGTGAACTGTACTTTTTTGTATGCCTCAACCAGATCAGGATTATCGTTAATAAAAGGCGTTGAGGCGGCGATTTTGAGTGGTGATACGGGAAACCCTGAGACGCAGTCTGAGGTGCCATTTGCGATTAACAAGTCTTGCCAGCACTCATCAACATGCTCAGGGAACTCAATCGGTGCAAAATCGTATTTGGCGATCAAGCCTGTTGGCTGCCAGTAATAAAATAGCAGCGGTTTACGCTGCTCAAAAGCAGAGGCAATCTCAGCATCAAGCGCTGCACCCGTTCCTGGATGTGCATTGTTAAAGACACTATCTAAACCTGTGTTTTTGAGCAGGCGCGTATTAAAGATCTCACATGCCCAGCCAGAAGGACAATTCATAAATCGCGCACGTTTTGGATCCTGTGGATCACGAAACAGCTCCGCGTATTTGGGCAGATCTTCATAGCGGCGTAAACCTGGATTGTCATCTATTACATATTGTGGAACATACCAGCCTTGGGTTGCGCCGCCTTTTAGCGTATCGCCAATGACCGCCACTTTATTGTCATTGATGGCTTGCTCCATAATCGGTGAGCGCCCTACCCACTGCTCGCTTATGATCTGAATATCGTTTTGTGACAGTGCGGTCTCAAGCGCAGGACCTGCGCCAGGCACCTCTTCAACCGTGCAGCCATAGCCACTTTCGGTGATGTATTTGAGCACGCCTGCTGTGAATTGACCGCTCTCCCATGTCAACGCGCCAAACTTAATGGGTGTATCACACGCCGCTGAGCTCGTTGCAGCAGAGGCGGTCGACATGCCAACAATCGACCAGAAAAATGAGCTGAGCAATAATACACTGAGTGCAATCCATTGGCGCATGAGCGATCCTATTTGTGGGTCTAACTAGAGTTCTAACTATGACTGTTTATACTAAAAGACTTAGCGATGAGCTTTATTACTTTTAACGTATTGATTTAAAGTGTAGCGATTTAGAATAAAGATAACAAACGCTTATTTATCAACTTTACAAGTACTACTTTATTTTTTGTAAAAAAAAGCGCCTATATCCATAAGCGCTTTTATATTTCTAATCTTTTAGATTCTCTTTACTTTAAGAACATACCCATCGCTTTTTTAAAGAAGCCGCCATAAGGAGGTAGCAAGAAATTCATGCCGTTGAGCTTAGTCTGCACAAACACAGGCTTCATATGGCTTAAACGCTCAAATCCTGCTTTGCCGTGATAAGCGCCTGTACCTGAATGCCCAACGCCGCCAAATGGCAAATCGTGCTGTACCACATGCAAGATAACTTCGTTGATGCATAAGCCGCCCGATACCGTATTTGAGCGCACTCTGTCGATATCAT
>NZ_JBQQFC010000173.1:0-5124 GCF_052258445.1 Psychrobacter sp. T6-1 | reverse complement strand
GTGAAACATCGTCGCGCCAATGGTAGTGTGGCTCCGGCCATGTGAGAGTAGGTCATCGTCAGCTCTCTATTCTAAGACTAGCCCAATCCTATTTATTCAGGATTGGGCTTTTCTTTGTCTCCTGTTTTTTTGTTTGCTCAAATTATTACTATAAACACTAAATTACTTAGTAGTTGGTTTATCGAACACCTCTTTTAAACTGCTAGGCTCTCTGCGTTTCACGTTGTTGTGCTCGTGACGGGTATCAGAAGAGGTCTTGTATGCCTGCAAACGCGAGGTTTGAATGACTCCGATAGGACGATTCTCTTCTAAGCATCTAAAGGTGGTAAAGCTCAGATTCTCTATCGCTTCAACATTGCCATCGTCTGGTACGTCCTGACAAGGTACGGTTAAAGTTGCCACGGTAACAAAAGGCGCATCAGATGCTTTCCATTCTTTGGTTAATGTCTCAATAGGTTGCTTTTTTAGATTACGGCATAACTGGATTTGCACATTGAACTGATAGTCGTGCTCTTGTATCTCTTGAATGATAGCGGGGCGGATAGCTTCATCTTCTGTAAATAAGTGAATGTCCTCTCGTTTGATTTTGGCGGTAGAGGCCTTGGTAGGCGTCACTCTAATCTTTGCCATATAGTCGCCATGACGGCACACACCTTGTGAGAAGTAATCATATAGCCAAGCGTTCTTTGGTGGAATGGTAGCCAGCTTTCTAAAGGCATTTAGAGTCTTTACGCCTTCTACATTAGGAAATGCTTTGCCGTATTTGGTCAGCCAGTCAAATACCAGTTTGCCTTTACCGAGTAAGCCATCGCCTAAGTAGCTGTTTAGCTCAAAATTTAATTTGGACAGATAAGCATAATCTTTTAGACTGTTGGTAAAGAAGATAGGCCCATTCACTAGCGCATAATCAAAGGTGGTACAGTCCTCTTCACCAGGGGTGAGCTTTTTGCCCGGCACATCAAATATCTTGATCGCTAGCCCTTGTCCTAACCCCAGCCTTCTATCTGCATCTACACCTGCCGCAGCATTTGAGAATCGAATCACCGCATCGTGAATACCTGCGTTTGCATACAGTCCTTGAGCGTACTCTTCTGGCAAATTATCTAGAATCTCAAACTTGGCCTTGAGTCCGCAGTAGGTCTTGGCATGGACGGCGCGGGTGTGATGATCAAGTTTATTGGCTTCTTTGCTCTTTTGCACGTAGTCACGGATATCAGCAGTGATCATCTTCATCGTCTGCTGATCTTCTGCACTTAGGGTGGTGTACTTTTTATCGAACTTGACATATTTTGGTTTAAACAACTTCTTCAGCATAATCAGCTACCTACTGTTGGGAATTTAAGATTTGAAATCCTAGTTATTTTACAAAAGTTTGGTCGTTAATATTGATGATAAGTATTGGTGATGTGTAAAGGTGAGCAAGGAATAACGACTGTTTGGGAAATAGTTGTCCGCAGCTACGCCTGTAGATAGCTCTTGCGCTGCTTAAAGTTGACATACAATTTTACGGCGCTTTGGTCATCGTCAGATCTCTATTACTAAAAGCCCCCTTTACTTATGTAGAGGAGGCTTTCTTTATAACCTAAATAAACCTATTATTTTTGAGTCTATAATCTTAAAGTTATATTTTCCTAAGTTTATATGAGAATCTTTGAATTAAAGTCTGCTAAAATTAGACTCTGAATGTTAATTATCTATTCTTCTATAGGGAAAGTATATGCCTAGTCCAGAACTTATTGCATGGATAACATTAGCTAAAGAGTCGCTACTTGGGTTGGCTGCGTTAGTTGCAATTGGTATAGGAATATATGGTATAAGAGCATGGAAGAGAGACCTTGTTGGTAAGGAAGTGTATACAGCGGCAAAAAATCTTGTAAAAGAGAGCCACCTTGTAAGTAGAGCTGCTTTGATGCTACGTGAACCTTTACATCCGAATGAAAAACGGCGTTTTACTAATGAAGAAATTTTCCACACTACAGAATTAGAACGTTGGTGTATACCTGAAATCGATGGCTATAAATTACGAATTAATGAATTCTCAACGGTGCAAGAAAGTTATCGTTTAGCTAAACTTGATTTAAGAGTTTTAATTGGGTCTAAAATTTATGAAGGCTTTTTACCATTTGATCTTCTTCTTATAGACTCAGTAAATCGCGTAAATAATTATCTAGAATTGCTTAATGATTATGAACATGTTGCAACTCCTGAATCGCCTGAAATAGTTAATGCGCAATTTATAATGTATCCGTCTGAAAATCTTAATGATGAGTTAACAAATGATCTTGCAGACGCGCGGGAAGAGGGAGAAAAATCAATTCTTAAGTATCTACACCGTAACAGTATCCGTGGCTACAAAGTGATTCAAGAGACGTCTTAACTATTACCTATTTTCATACTATAAAAGTCTCATTGTTTCAAACGTTCCTCAACCTAATTATTAATAATATAAGCAAAGAGATATTTATACGATGACCTTTAATATTACTACGGATTGGAAATTTTGGTCTGCCTTGATTGCTTTACTGGCATTAATACTTTCTCAACTTCCACCTATCCATGTTTTCATACGCAGGGCTAAGCTTGATTTAGAAGTGCATTCTAGGATATTTATTACTCATAAAGTTGGTAATCCTAACTTACAAATTCATCTCATATTGCGCAATGTCGGTGGACGGGTTATCCGTATAAAAAAGATGAATGCCAATATATTGAGAGATAACAAGAAAGTTATGTCTTTACCTGCCCAAACTTATGTTGCAAGTCCAAAAGATAACCAACTGATATTACTAACAAGCTTTGATTTAAAACCTCAGACCGAATGGAGTCATCTGGTAAGCTTTCTTAATTACTTTGATCGAAGTGATGAAAAATTATACCGCGAAGCAGAAATTAAACTTAAGAACGAAATCTCACGTCGAATAGATGAGTTTGGAGAAAAGAATCCTGTAGTGGCTCCTCCTGAAATAGTTGAACCGTTTAATAAATTATTAGAAAGTAATTTCAAATGGTTTGCAGGTGATTACCTTTTGGAGATTGTTATAGAAACCGATACTCTAAGAGCAAATGTATCTAGAAAATATCGATTTACTATATTTGAATCACAAACTGAAAGCCTTATGGATCATAAAAAAGGTTATCCCAGTGGTGATGCTATCTTCTGGGAATCTGCATACTATGTTGGACAATCAATAGAAGTCGAAGAAAAGACGTAGTATATGGCAAAAGTTATGTCTCACTTATATTTTTCGGCACTTAAACTTCATAATATATATCTAGTTTTATTTTTTAAGGGTTTTTTTCAAGACATTTCATCTATAATCATACAATTTTTTTAAGAGAATAAAATGGTTAGGTTAAATATTATTTTAAAATACATATTCATAATTTTCTCTATCTCTCTATTAGTGATTTTACCTTTTATAATTTTCAATAGAGCTTATTTCAATTGGAGCTTCAATGTTGATACTGATTTGGCATCTAGATTTGGCGATTTTTTTGGTGGATTTATAGGTACGCTTTTTTCTATTCTTAGCGTTCTTTTGCTTATATACACAATTACCTCCCAATACATAGAAACATCTAAGAATAAAGTGAAAGACCACTTCTTTAAAATGTTGGATTATCATACTGAAAATGTAAGAAGTACTAAGGTAGGTAGCATAGAGGCTACTAAAGCAGATATCGTTGAAGAAGGTAGACGAGCGTTTGTAGTATATAAAATACAACTCAAAAGACTTTTGCAGGCTGTTAATAGCATCAACGAAACCTTAGATCTTAATCTCAGCTCTAGTGAAAAAATCGATGTGGCATACATATGCTTCTTTTACGGTCAAAGTGAAACTTGGGTTGACTTCATAAAAGGAAAATTGTCAATTCATAGGAGTGGCTCTTTAATAGCTACTGAAATGCTGAAAAAAGTACAAGAAAATGAGAGTTTGAAATTAGGAAGAACTAATCAAACTGAATTGAGCAGTTATTTCCGAAATATGTATAATGCTATCAAGTTGGTAGATAATGATAAATATCTTTCTCAAGAAGAAAAAGTTGACCTTATAAAAATATATAGGGCACAGCTTTCTAATCCAGAGTTATATATCTTATTTTTTAACTTAGTTTCTAGGTTTGGTACTAAATGGCATATGAGTAATTATATTACAAAGTATGAGCTTCTGACTAACCTGCCTCATGACTACTGTGATGGATATGATCCAAAAGATTATTTTGACATTTCATACGAAGAAGATGAAATTGGTCTCTGGATAGAAAGTACTTAAAAATAAAGTCTATTAGATACAGTTTTTCTATCTATCAAAACAACTCCCCAACCTCAACCACCTCATCGAAATCAAATCCTAGCTGTTGACCTTTAAGCTGACGCATCTGCTCAATACGCTGTTTACGTCCTACGATTAACCTTAATACTTCTCGGCGCTGTTCGGTGTTCATACTTAACCACAATTGACGTTCGGGGCGACTGCGTAGACAACCAAAGCAATACTTTTTCCCACAAAAAAAGCCCATATTAGCGAACTAATACGGGCTTTAACATTTAATAGAGTACTTAACAAACTAGGCTAACCACTAAGCACCTTCACCAAATTTACCACTTTGGAAGTCAGTGACCGCTTGCATGATCTCGTGCTGACTGTTCATCACAAACGGACCGTATTGCACAATCGGTTCACGTAATGGACGTCCAGTGATTAAGATCACTTTGGTGTCCTCACTACTATCGGCTTTAATGGTAACGCCATCAGTATCAGTGTCGTTTTTGAGGATAGCCATGTTTTTAGTCGGTACCGTATCCCCTTCAATATCTACCGTACCGCGATACACAAAGGCAAACGCATTGTGATCAGCTGGAATGGCCTGACTAAAGCTAGTGCCTGCGGGTAGATGAATATCTAAATACGTCGGCTCAGTGATATCGCGCGTGACTGCGCCTTCTACCCCGTGCGATGTCCCCGCAATGACAGTAACATCCACGCCATCTTCTGTGGTGTATTTAGGCAAGTCCTCACTTTGGAAATCTTTATACCAAGGATCATTCATTTTATCTTTGGCAGGTAGATTGAGCCACAGCTGGAAGCCTTCCATCGCGCCATCTTCTTGCTCAGGCAGTTC
>NZ_JBQQFC010000172.1:0-5138 GCF_052258445.1 Psychrobacter sp. T6-1 | reverse complement strand
ACAAAAAGCCCTGGTCGCTTGCTAAGATTGAGGGCACTGAGCAAGAAGTACAAGACGTCTGCTCGGTGGCGATTAATATTTTCCGTCAATTGATGGTTTATCTTGCGCCTGTACTACCTGAGCTTACGGGCAATGCCAAAGCGTTCTTAAATATTGATGATTTAAGCTTCGCCAGTCGTAACCAGTGGCTGCTAGGCCACAAGATCAATAAGTTTAAACCGCTTATGCAGCGTATCGAAGAAAAAGACGTGGCGGCGATGGTTGAAGACTCAAAAGCGTCACTTACACAAACAGACGCGCCAGCAGTTAGTAATGACACTAAAGCAGTAGCCGATAAGAAAAATACTGAGCAAACTAACGATAGTGCTGATGACTACATCGGTATTGAAGACTTTGCTAAGGTTGAGATGAGGGTCGCGCATGTGGTTGAGTGTAATCATGTCGAGGGCGCGGACAAGTTATTGCAATTTACCTTAGACGTTGGCGAAGACCAGCCGCGTAATGTGTTTAGTGGTATCCGTAAGTTTTATGAGCCTGAGCAATTACTAGGCAAAAAGGTGATTTGCGTGACCAATCTTGCCCCGCGTAAGATGAAATTTGGTGTATCAGAGGGCATGGTGCTATCAACAGGTGATCCAAAAACGGGACTGACCGTTGTGACTTTACCTGATGAGTGCGTTGTTGGTGACACCCTTGCTTAAGTAAGCTGCGGCTCCTGGAGCGTCTTATGATATTGCTTAGGCTGCTAGCTGATATTCTTATCTATACGGCATTTGGACTTATCATTTATTGGTACGTAACTAGTGATATAACCGCATTATGGATAGCTATTGGCTGCGCGCTCATTAGTATACTGCTTTTTTGGTTTACAGCAGACATCAAACCCACATCGCGTCGACAGCGTCATGTTGACTGGGATGCATGGGATTGGTTTTTCTTTATAGATATAGTAGAGATACCTTTTTATGTCATTGCTTGGCTATTTCGTAGCCTTTGGCGTGTTTTTGATTGAGCCTTTTGGCTTAAATAGTATAGTTTTTATTGCGCTTCTTATTGCACAAGGTAACCTTGCTGTCATAATATAGCAAAGGTTACAATACCATCAGCACTGATATGCCCCTCACTTAATAAAAGAGTTCTTCTATTATGACTTTTGCCACGACTCTACGTCTCAATCTATATGCCGCTGCTATTGGCGCGCTGGGCTTGATCGGTTGCTCAAATACGGCAGACACCAATGCAACTGAAGATAGTATAGAGACCAAAAGCCTAGCTATAACCCAAATCGTTGAGCATCCTTCACTTGATGAGATCCGGCGCGGTATATTAGATGAGCTGGCAGAGCAAGGTTATACCGAAGGTGACAATCTAAACGTCAACTTTCAAAGTGCGCAGGGCAATCTTGCTACCGCTGGACAAATTGCTAAGCAGTTTGCAGGCGATCTGCCAGATGCCATTGTAGCTATTTCTACCCCATCAGCACAGTCTGTGGTTGCATCGACGACCAGCATTCCTATCATTTATACGGCAATATCTGATCCCCTAGGCGCTAAGCTCATTGATGCTAACAATGTACCTATGCAAGACAATGTTACAGGGTTATCAAGCCAGTTGCCTATCGAGCCGCAGCTTGATCTCATTCAGCAGATTGCCCCTGATGCCAAGACCATAGGTTATGTTTATAGTCCAGGTGAGGCCAACTCAGTTGGCGTCCTAAAGCAGCTCAAAGAAGCAGCACCTGCACGCGGGCTTGATATATTAGAAGTCACTGCTAACCGTCCTACTGATGTCGCTATGGCGACGCGCAGCTTGGGCGGCCGTGTTGATATTATTTATACCTCGCTCGATAATAATGTCGTCTCGGCATTTGAAGCGATGGCAAACGCTGCCAATGAGCTCAAAATACCTGTGATCGCCTCTGATGAATTCAGTGTTGGACGCGGCGCTACAGCAGCGCTGGGCGTTAACGATTACGACTTTGGCCGTACTACAGGCAAGATGGTATATCGCGTGTTAAATGGTGAAGCCACTAGCAGTATCACACCTGAGGTCATGAACGAGCTAACCTTGTATGTCAGTCCCAAACATGCCAAGGCGCAAGGCGTGAGTATACCAGCTGCGCTACTCAAAGAGGCTATCAACGTCGATACTCAAACACCAAACACTAACGAGTGATCGCATCGCTTTCATGTTTAAAACCGTTAAAACTCAACACCTTGTATGGATACCCTTTTATTTTTAGGAGTAAGACTTATGTTTAACCCCAATCGTTTTCGTAAAGCTTTTATGCTAGGCGGTCTATGTACTGCTATTTTGACCGGCTGTAATCAAGCACCAACCGATGATCCTGACACTATCGACGGCGCAGCGGGCGGCGATACGACGCTACCGACCAAGACGGTCTCTATCACCGCTATCGTAGAGCATCCTGCCCTTGATGATGTCCGCAAAGGGGTGATCGATGAGTTGGCTGAACAAGGCTTTACCGAAGGCGAGAACTTAAACGTCAACTTCCAAAGTGCGCAGGGCAATACGGCAACTGCAGGTCAGATTGCCAAACAGTTCGTCGCTGATGAGTCAGACGTCATCGTCGCTATTGGTACGCCATCAGCGCAGTCAGTGGCAGCCGCGACCAGCAGTATTCCGCTAGTGTTCTCAGCAGTAACCGACCCTGTTGAAGCCAAACTTGTTACTAGTCTTGACGGTTCAGGCACTAACGTTACAGGTGGCTCAGATGCGCTTCCTTATGAGCCGCAAATTGACTTGATGCGTCAGATCATCCCAGGTCTTAAAAACGTCGGTTATGTGTATAGCCCAGGTGAGGTCAATTCAACGATCATCTTAAAGAATCTAAAAGAGAAGCTTGCGCCTATGGGCATCTCGGTACAAGAAGCGCCTGCTGCGCGTAGCAACGATATTGCCATGGCAGCTCGTAGCTTAGAAGGCCGCGTTGATATGATCTATACGTCAACGGACAACAATGTCGTCTCCGCCTATGAGTCGCTGTATCAAGTTGCAAGAGAGAGCAAAATCCCACTTATTGCCTCTGATACTAGCTCTGTTGAGCGCGGCGCAATTGCAGCTCTTGGCGTTGATTACTATAGCTTGGGTCGTGAGACGGGCAAAATCGTTAGCCGTATCTTAAATGGCGAGAGCGCAGGTGATATCCCTGTTTACACTCCGCAAAAGCTTGATTTGTACGTCAGTCCAAAAAATGCTGAGGAACAAGGCGTAACTTTGCCACAAGCGGTTATTGATAATGCTAAAGAAGTGGTAGAATAGTATTTTTAGATAATAAGAGTGCAAACAACCCAGCTAAGCCAGTCAAGATTGGAACTCGCTGGGTTGTTTTTTAAGCGCTCAATGCGCTTTTTTAAGGTTTGAGATACTGACGTTTAAATGATACTTATCTTAAAATGCTACCTGTTTTATAATACCAAGTCCTTTCTTGCAGGTTATTAAATCTGTTTCATTCACCGCCTAGTCGTTGTGACTTGCAGCGCTTTTGACTTATTGATTTCTTATGTCCTTAATTGCCTTTTTCGGTGCGCTTGAGAGTGGTCTTATCTACGGCTTAGTCGCCCTAGGTGTACTCATCTCGTTTCGTACGCTTGATTTTCCTGATTTGACCGCTGATGGTAGCTTTCCGCTTGGTGGCGCTGTCGCCGGTATCTCCATCGTCGCCGGTATCAATCCTTGGATTGCCTGCGCTTTTGGTATGCTTGCAGGATCGGTTGCTGGTATCGTCACCGCCTGGCTACACGTCAAGCTTGGTATCTTGCAATTGCTCGCCAGTATCTTGGTTATGGTTGCACTATACTCAGTCAACTTGCGTATTATGGGCGCGCCGAACCTACCGCTCTTAGGCGAGACGACGGTATTTAGCTCACTTGTGACTAATGACAATGGCTTTTGGATGCGCTGTTTGATCATTGGCGCAGTGGTTTTGGTCGCCAAATTGTTTTTGGACTGGTTCTATAGTACGGAGTCTGGTCTATCGATGCGCGCAACAGGCTCAAACCTGCGTATGGCGCAAGCGCAAGGCATCAATACCTCATGGATGACCATCATCGGTATGGCAATCTCTAATGGCTTAATTGCCCTAGCAGGTGCGCTATTTGTGCAGACGCAAGGCGGCGCTGATATCTCTATCGGTATCGGTACTATCGTTATCGGCCTAGCTGCGGTCATCATTGGTGAGACAATAATCCCTGCTAAGCGTATTTGGCTCATTACCTTTGCCGTTATCGTCGGTGCAGTACTTTATAAGCTATTTATTCAAGTCGCTTTATCAAGCGATACGCTACGGAGTATCGGCTTTGGTCCGCAGGATCTCAACCTGATTACTGCTCTTCTTGTCGTATTGGCGCTGGTACTACCTAAGGCCAAAACTCAGCTTTTGTCGCGTAAGCTAAAAGTTTAACGCTCGCTTATATTATTAGGCATGTTTGATTATCCAATACGCCCTACAAGATGCGTGATCAGCAAACATAAGGAATCACGATTATGATGCAAGCAAATGATTTACGCTTGACCTTTAATCCAGGCACCCCTATCGAAAATCCAGCACTACGCGGTATTGATCTAAATATTGCAGATGGCGAGTTTGTCACTGTTATCGGTACGAATGGCGCGGGTAAATCGACGTTTTTGAACGCCGTTAGCGGTACCACTCGCGTCGATAGCGGCTCTATCTTGTTAAATGGTATCGATGTTACCAAAAAAAGTGCACATGAGCGCGCGCATTGGGTCGCTCGCGTCTTTCAAGATCCGATGGCAGGCACGTGTGAGGCATTGACGATTGAAGAAAATATGGCGCTCGCTTATAAGCGCGGCGGCAAACGTGGTTTGAGTTTTGCTCTTAACCCAAATAATCGCGATCTATTTCGTGAAAAGTTATCGGTGCTAAAGCTTGGCTTAGAGAATCGTTTGACCGATCGTATGGGTCTGCTCTCAGGAGGTCAGCGTCAGGCAGTCAGCTTGCTTATGGCATCCTTGCAACCCTCCAAAATCCTTTTGCTTGATGAGCACACCGCAGCCCTTGATCCTAAGACTGCCGCCTTTGTTTTAGAGCTCACAGACAAGATCGTCACTGACAATAATCTGACGACAATGATGGTCACCCACTCTATGCAGCA
>NZ_JBQQFC010000171.1:0-5148 GCF_052258445.1 Psychrobacter sp. T6-1 | reverse complement strand
TTACCGCCGAATATCTGAATGCCCTCGCCCGCCATCCATGTCGCTTTTTCTGCGCACCAAAGAATCACACTAGCGCAGTCTTTACGTACTTGGCGACTGTGACCTTCGCCCTGCTTATCCAGCATATCCAAGTTCTTACCGACCGTATATAAAAAGCTACGACCCGCCTGCAAGATAGTATACATATCCGCGACTTTACCTTGAATGAGTTGGAACTCACCGATAGCTTGTCCAAACTGCTTACGATCATGGATGTAGGGTATGACATTATCCATAACCGCTTGCATAATGCCGATAGGGCCAGCGGCTAGTACCGCACGCTCAAAATCTAGGCCACTCATCAAGACTTTAACGCCTTGACCAATGCCGCCCAAGATATTCTCGCTTGGCACTTTGACATTATTAAAAGTCATCTCGCCCGTATGGCTACCGCGCATGCCGAGCTTATCAAGCTTTTGCGCAGTACCAAAGCCTTCCATACCTTTTTCAACGATAAAGGCGGTCATGCCTTTGGCGCCTAGCTCCGGATTGGTCTTGGCATAGACCACCATGACATCGGCATCAGGACCGTTGGTAATCCACATCTTGCTACCATTTAAGATATAGTTGCCGTCTTTTTCTTCAGCTTTAAGTTTCATGCTGACAACATCGGAGCCTGCGCCCGTCTCACTCATGGCGAGCGCGCCGATAAACTCACCGCTGATAAGCTTAGGCAAAAACTTCTGCTTTTGCGCCTCATTTCCGTTACGTTTGATCTGGTTGATACACAAATTTGAGTGCGCGCCATAGCTTAGACCTATGGAGGCTGAAGCGCGGCTGATTTCCTCTAATGCAACCATGTGCGCCACATAACCCATGTCTGAGCCGCCATACTCTTCGGGTACCGTGATACCATGCAGGCCGACATCACCCATTTTTTCCCATAGATCCATAGGGAACTCATCACTGCTGTCAATCTCGCCTGCCCGTGGGGCGATTTCTTTTTCTGCGAACGCTCTGATGACATCACGTAGCGCGTCAATATCTTCACCAAGCTGAAAATCTAATCCGGGTAAACTCATAATCTTTCCTTGTGTTTAATTTTAAATATGTAGACTAAAATGTATTAAGAGGCACGTTTATTTATAATAGCTCGCGCCACGTTTGAGTCGTTACGGCGACCTAAGAATGTACTAATACGCTCGCCTGCCACTACTAACTTTTCCAAATCGATACCTGTTGTGATGCCCATGCCATGGAGCATATAAACCACGTCCTCTGTCGCCACATTACCCGTTGCGCCTTTGGCATACGGACAACCGCCAAGACCTGCCACAGACGTATCAAACTCGCTAATACCAAGCTCAAGCGCCGCCAAAGTATTGCTCAATGCCTGACCGTAAGTGTCATGAAAGTGGCCAGATATTTTTGCGACATCAATATATTCAAAGGCCGCTTGAAGGGCGCGCTGAACTTTGAGCGGAGTACCAACACCGATCGTATCGGCGATACCGATTTGTTCTGCGCCGATCTCGACCATACGTTTGGTGACGTAAGCTACCTGGCTTGGGTCAATCTCGCCTTCATAAGGACAGCCCACGGTACAAGAGATGACGCCGCGCACTTTGATACCGTTTTGCTTGGCTGCAACGACTACAGGCGCAAAACGCTCAATACTCTCATCGATACTACAGTTGATATTTTTTTGGCTAAAGGTCTCACTCGCTGAACCGAAAATCACTACTTCATCAGGATGGTAGGTGAGCGCATTATCAAAGCCGCGCATATTGGGCACCAGCACCGAATAAATAACGTCTCCACGCCGCGTATCTGACAGTGCCGTCATCAAATCCCTGTTATCACCCATTTGCGGCACCCATTTAGGCGAGACAAAACTGGTAGCCTCTAACTTCTTGACGCCTGCGGCTATTAGATCGTTAATCAAAGCTTGCTTAACCGCCGTCGGCACCGTCGCTGACTCATTTTGTAAGCCATCACGAGGACTAACATCAACGATGCGGACATGATCTGGGTATAAGTTACTCATAAGTGCCATCCTATTTTTTAAATATTGGCCTTTTTATTCATCAGACGCGCTGTCGATACGTAGAAGCTCATCGCCATCTGCGACCAGATCGCCTGCGCCAAATAGCAATTCGGCGACCACGCCATCGGTTGGCGCGGTAATAGTATGCTCAATCTTCATCGCTTCGATAACAGCAAGTGGCTCGCCTTTTTTGACACTGTCACCCACATTGACTTTGAACGCGACCACTTGACCCGGCATCGGCGACTTTAAACTGCCGACAGCAGCGCTCTCTTCGCCCGCGTAAGCCATAATATCGACAAGGGTAATTTGATCACGACCACGATCAGTAAAGACATGTACCCTCTCGTTATGTACCCAGCTTTGTGCGCTGACGCGTGCGCCATCCAGCCACAAGGTGTGATTGTGCGCGTCATTACTATTATAGCTGACCTGACCTTCAAAAACGCAGGTTAAAGACTCGGGAGCAGCTTGCTTATCATCAGCGTCTTGATCAGCGCTTTTCTCAATGGTAAGTGTAAAGCTACTGGCTTGGTCATTACCTTTAGATGTGGCGCTATTAGCTGACACATTATGCCAGTCACTAATACGAGCAACATAAGACTGCTCATTGTAGACTAAGCTAAATGAGCGCGCATAATCGGTATAAGCGCGAAAACCAGTGGGTTGACCAAAGGGATCATTGTCGTTTTGAGTGCTACTGAGTCTTGCTGAGGATTCGCCAGCGAGCTGTTGCACAATTGCAGTCGTTACTAGCGTAGATAGCTCAAGGGGTTGCTGATCGAACAAGACGTCCGCTTCTCGCTCAATCAAAGCGGTATCGAGATTGGCTTGACTAAAGGAGTCTGTATTGATGACATAACGCAAGAATGCCACGTTATTAGGCAGACCAACGATACGCGTTTGCCTTAATGCTTGATCCATCTTAGCTAGCGCTTGCTCGCGCGTTGGCGCATGGACGATAAGCTTGGCAATCATAGAGTCATAGAACGGACTGATGACATCGCCTTCGCGCACGCCGTCATCGATACGCACGTCATCGATACTAAAAGTGCTGTGCTCAGGTTTTTGATAAGTAAACAGCGTCCCTGTCGCCGGCAAAAAATTATTATCAGGGTTTTCCGCGCAAATACGTGCCTCAATCGCATGACCGTTTATCGCAAGCTCTTCTTGCGATTTTGGCAGTGGTAAGCCTGCGGCAACTCGCAATTGCCATTCAACCAAATCTACGCCCGTGATCGCTTCACTGACAGGATGCTCTACTTGCAAGCGCGTATTCATCTCCATGAAATAAAAACTCATCTCGCCACCGCGCTGCTCAACGATGAACTCAACCGTGCCCGCGCCTACGTAATCGACCGCACGCGCCGCTTCAATCGCAGCCGTACCCATTGCCTCACGCATAGACTCATCAACGCCTGGCGCTGGCGCTTCTTCTAGCACCTTTTGATGGCGACGTTGTACCGAGCAATCACGCTCAAATAGATGCACGTAGTTACCATGACTATCACCAAACACTTGGATCTCGATATGGCGTGGTTTGAGCGCGTATTTTTCGATGAGTACTTGATCATCACCAAAACTGGTAATGGCCTCTCGGCGGCAGGAGTCTAGCAAATCATTAAAGTCGCCACTGTTTTCGACGATGCGCATCCCTTTACCGCCGCCGCCCGCACTGGCTTTTATGAGTACGGGATAACCAATAGCATCGGCTTTCTCTTTTAAGAATGCTGCGTCTTGATTATCGCCATGATAGCCCGGTATCAGCGGTACGTTTGCCGCTTCCATCAAGCGCTTAGACTCAGACTTGCCGCCCATTGCCCGTATGGCATCAGCAGACGGTCCGATAAAGGCGATACCTGCATCTTGACAAGCCTGCGCAAAGTCAGCGTTTTCACTCAAAAACCCGTAACCTGGGTGAATGGCCTCAGCGCCCCGCTCCTTAGCAATAGCAATGATAGCATCGCCTTTGAGATAGCTATCTTTTGGGGCTGAACCGCCTAAATAAATGGCTTCATCACAGACAGACACGTGCTTGGCATGTCGATCCGCATCAGAGTAGACGGCAACGGTGCGGACGCCTAAGCGCTTAGCAGTCGCCGCAACACGGCAAGCAATCTCGCCACGGTTGGCGATAAGAATCTTTGAAAACATAGCTATCCTTGTCTTTGCCTTTTAGTTCTATGATAACTTCTATACTTACTTAAGCCCGCTTTGTTAAGCTGAGCTTAGAGGATTAGTATAAGAGTCCTTAATTATAGGGTTAGTTGTTATATATTTATTTGCTAGATACTTAATTTGCTAGATACCTATTCGCTAGATGCGTAGTTATCAGCTGAGCCAATCAGGCTTACGCTTTTGTAAAAAGGCTTGTACGCCTTCCTTTCCTTGCTCTGACGACCGAATATCAGCGATATCTTTTACCGTATCAGCGATTAATTCATCGTCTATTGTCTCGCCAGCGATATCATGCAAAAGTCGCTTGCAAGTCTTGACCGCATCAGGGCTATTATTGACAATCTTGGCGCATATTGCAGCCACTCTATTTTGCAACTCGTCCTCATTAACGCGCTCATGGATAAAGCCTAATTGACGCGCTTTTTTGGCATCGAACACTTCAGCCGTTAAGAAATAACGCTGCGAGGCACGCGCGCCCAAAGCTCGTATGACATAAGGGCTAATCGTTGCAGGCGCTAAACCTAAACGTACTTCACTTAAGCAAAAATTAGCGATTTTGACTGCGATAGCCACATCACATACTGCAACCAAACCCATACCACCCGCATAAACATCGCCTTGAATAGCGGCAATGGTAGGTTTAGGACACTCGTAAATCGTTTTGAGCATTTGCGCGAGTTTATCGGCATCGGCTAGATTCTCATCATAGTCGTAATCTGCCATAGCGCGCATCCAGTTTAGATCCGCGCCCGCGCAAAACGCCTTGCCTGCTGCCGCTAAAGTGATAACGCGAACCTCGTCGCTTTGACCCAATTGCTTAAACACAGCTGTTAATTCGCTAATCATCTCATCATTAAAAGCATTGCGAATCTCAGGACGATTTAAGGTTACGGTTGCGATATAGTTTTCTGTGGTTACTAGTAGATTTTTATAATTATTCATAT
>NZ_JBQQFC010000170.1:0-5168 GCF_052258445.1 Psychrobacter sp. T6-1 | reverse complement strand
AACAGCCCTATTGGTAACTCATCGCTAGTCCCTATTGCAGAGGCGCAAGCAGAGTACGTGATAAAATGGATGGATCGGATGCGCCGCGAAGGTATCACTGAGATTGAACCAACCGAGGCGGCCACCGAAGCCTTTTATCAAGAAGTAAATGAAGCCTTGGGTACGACAGTTTGGGTCAGTGGCTGTAATAGCTGGTATCTAAACGAGGATGGTCGCCCGATTCTATGGCCATGGCCTCTAAAGGAGTTGACCCGCCGCTTAACTCAAATCGTAGAGTCTGACTTTCACATTAAGCGTAACGATCAGGCCGATGCCAAGCTAGCGGATGGCTATCGTGCAGACTCAGCCGATGAGTTTGACAGTCAACTGCTCAAACCAGATACTTTAAGCCCAAGGCCAGATTTGGTAGGCCCTAAAGCTTGAGCGGTTTAAAATTATTTAAGATTTATTCAGTTTTTTAAAACTAATGAATAGTTTTAAGTGAGTGACTTATAAGGGGTTTTATTAGGGTATGTGGATAATATCTGTTCAACACTCCCTAATATATTGGTTGTTTATATCAGCCCAAGCTCTCGAGCAATCGCTACAGTCTCTGTCCTACTGTTGGCTTCTAGCTTTGAGTAGATGCTGCGCAAATGAGTTTTTGTCGTGGCCTCAGAGATAAATAAACTCTCTGCAATCTCTTTATTTCGCATGCCTTTAGCCAATAACACCAAGGTTTGTCGTTCTCGTTTGGTAAGCGCAGGCTTAGGTTGGTTTGGAACTGGAGCGTCAGTGAGGACATCAAAGTCGCCAAGTTTAGCCAAAAACTGCCTATCGATTGAGAGCTCGTCTATCTTGTTAGCACTCTTTTGCCGCCACAGTCTTATCAGTTCATGAATACTTTTATCTTCATCTAAGAATATTCGCACAAATCCTTGCTTACTGGCAAAAACTAACGCATCGGTGAATACACGCATAGCGGGATTTTTTTTATTTAATGCCAGTAACGCGCTACTAAGTAAGATTCGCACTTTTAGTGCTCGGCGTAAACGCAAGTCAGCTTGGGCGGTTTTAAGGGCTTGTTTAAGCTCGTTTTGTGCCTGCTGCGCTTGCCCATCAGCAATCAGTAGTCGCCAACGCATGATATCTTGTGATTCGATATCGTGAGCGGGCCACACAAAGTTGGTCACATTATTTGGAATGTGCATGTCCTCAACTTGCGTCAAAGCAATTTTGGCTGCCATCATATTGTCATTTAGCCAATGAATGCGAGACTCTTCAAGCTTTACGCTCATAATGACACGCTTTAATCCTGCTTGAATACCGATGGCTTCAAGCTCTTGCAAGTAGTGATGGGCGCGGCTGATATCGCCATGATGTCTGGAGATTTTGGCTTGTAGTAAATAGGCTAATATCAAAGAGTCGACAGTGCCGTTTTCGCGCACGTAGGGCAGGCACTCTCCCAAAATGTACTGCGCGCGCATGAGCTCATCTCGCTCATAGAACAGCTCAGCATAGGGCACCCCAATCACCGCTTTGCCGCCAGGTATAGATTGCTCTCCTTTAATCCAAACTTGCTTGTAGCTCCGTTGCAACCGCAGCTCGCCTTGATTAAGCTGGCCTTGGATAAGATCTATCCATCCCTCTAGCGCATTACATAACGAGCGAATAAAAGTGTTTTGCAGGTTTAAATGTTGATGCAGCGCCTGATTCATGATCTGTCTTGCGTCATCATATTTACCTTCAACGATAAGACAATACGCCATAATGCTGATCAGTACCCCATACATCAAAGACTGGCTAGGTTGCTGATTGACGCTCATCCTTGATAACAAGTCCTTGGTTTGCTCATAACAGGTTTCAATTTGATCAGTCATTGACAACTGCAAGCATTGTAGGGTCAAGATTTGCTCGTATTGACTGTCCGAATACGCATCAGCACTCTTTGCCATAAAGCTATCTAGGATCAATTGCGCTTCAATATGACGACGATTGAGTACCAACACCCACCCATAGATGAGCTGTAGCGATTGATGTTGCCTAAAAGCGTTTGGCGAGAGTTTATCGAACCAACGTAGTAAGCGCCGAAAGCGCCCTTCAACCATCAATGACATCGCATATTGATTAAGTAGAACAATAGCGGGCCTTTGATCAGGATCAGCTAATAGGTGCTCAATAGCCATTACTGGACGGCTATGCTCAAGATACCAGCTTGAAGCGCGGCGGTTGAGTTGTCGGTGTAGCGTAGGCTGAGTCGATTTTAGGTAGCCAAGCAGGTAGCTTGAGAATAGATTATGATAGCGATAATACTGATGGCTGCTGTCTGTTGGGACTAAAAATAGATTGTTTTGAGCCAAAAGACTCAGCTTGCTAGCGCTATCATCGATTTGCATCACATGATTGCACAGCGGTGCGCTCAGCTCCGTCAAAATACTGCTTTGTAATAAAAAATCTCGTTGAGCATCGCTAAGTTTAGTTAAGATATCTTCGGCTAAATACTGGGCAACCTCAGTATTTGAGCCTGAAAAGGTCGAAAAAAACTGTTCGGCGTCCTGCTGTTCACCTAATGCCAATACTGCTAATTGAATCGCAGTAATCCAGCCTTCAGTCCTATCTAACAACACTTGAATGGTTTTGTCTCTAAAGGACAGACCTGAGGTTTGTTGTAGTAAATGCATAGTTTCGCTAAAGGAGAATAACAGCTCTTTTTGAGTGACTTCAAGCAGTTGACCATAGGAGCGTATGCGTCCTAATTTTAGATCGGGAACACTTCTAGAACCGATAATAACTTCGCTATTAACAGGTAGATATTCGATGATTTGCTGAATATAATTGAGCACCACAGGACTATGGATAGATTCAAAATTATCAAAAAATAGCCTAAGTGGCTAAACACTAGAAGCTAATCGCTCAAGTAGGCCTTGGTAATTAGCAAAAGCGTCGTCAGAGAAAGGGGAGGAAGCGGTATTGGCACTAGAATCTAAACTGGTATCTAAGTTAGTGTTTAAGCTGCTATTTTGGTCAGTCTCCCATCTAGCATAAAGATGCCGTACTAGTCTTTCAATATCGTTATCAGCATTGTCGATGGTGAGCCAAAGGGTTTTTGCCTCGATCGATTGGCAATACTGCCAGTATTGCGTGAGCAGTATTGACTTACCATAACCGGCTGGTGCTTGTACCAAAACAACTTTAACACTAGATTCTTTGTGGATAAGAGCATCTAGTAGTCTCTTACGATAGACACATTTAGTCTGTAATGGGGCAGGTTGAAGCTTGGCTAAAGCTAACTTAGGATGATATACCTTAGCTTCCTCCATCATATTTCCTTTGCGGTTAAAATAGAGCCATCTCCAGTTATCGGAACGTTTTTATAAATAGTCGCAAAAACTATCAGTTCTTACAACCCTTATCTAACCCCCACTTTCAAATCCCAACATTTACAACGTCACCTAAGTAAATTATAAAATAAAAAAACGTTCATAACGTTGTATGAAATATACTGTTATGAACGTTTTTTGCTATTTCGCACTCTCACACCCTAAAATCAAAATAGGTGCAAGGCGCTGACAGCTAAGGGTGCGGTTGCTGTCGTTCGGGTAATTAGTCCTAGCCTTGCAATCGGTTATGCTATGCCATGCCCTCATTATCGACAGCGTTGGCAAGCGTATCAGTGACCCATTGGTTTAGGCTCATACCGTGACTGGTGGCAATGGTGCTAACCTGCTCATGTAAGCCGCTAGGTATGCGAGTCACAAACTTACCTGAAAAGCCTTTGTATGGCTCAATATCGTTCTCTCTGCACACCTCAAAAAAGGTCTGTAGCGACTGTGCGCCCTCACGCTCTAGCGCGGCTATGCTGTCACCGTAGAAGTCAGCCCCACCATTTAAGCCCACAAACTCACCACGAAACATACTTAGTTCAGGGTCATATTGAATAATGGCTTTATGCTCATTAATCATCATTATATTTTGCATAATTACTCCTTATTATCGTTGGTTACGGGTGCGGTCTGTGTTACATCATCGTCATTAATAGGACTATAGCCTAAAGCATCTAGCCACTTTCGAACACTTGCTACTGCGCCTTTATCGGTTGTTGGCTGAGGGTGTGGGCGGTGATAGACTTGTACTTCACCATCTAATACGATTGCCACTCTGGAACCTGCGCGTTCGCTGACCTCTGCACCCAGTGCTATAAATAATGCTTCGATAGCTGACCATTTAATACTGCCTGATATGGGTTTATTAAAAATGGCTTTTAGTGTTTTTTGGTGCTTGCGCTGCATAACCTACCCTTAAACCTGCTTATATTATTATAGTATCATATTATGATACTAACAGTTATTAATTAGCCACTATCACTAGGTTCTGTCAGTTTTGACAGTGCTGTCTTGCCGTATATTTATATTTCTATGGCTAAAAGCCGGCGCGTCATGATGTTAAAAGGTGTTGTTAAAGCTGTTCGGCAAGCTGCGCTAGTAGCTCAGGCGATATGCCTTGTGCCTGTAAGCTCTTTATCGGTATGTCTTTATACAGCGAACCCTTTGGGTCGTGGACTAGATGAAGGTTATCACCATCGCTATATCTTTTACGTTTAGTTGGCGGGTCAAGCTTAGCAATAGCCTTTACACCATTGATGTTTAATAGGTAGTTTTTGCGCTCAGCCATTGCCACACCTCGATTAGCGACTATTAATAATTACCATGTACAACAATAATGCGATTTGTGTACAACAAAACAATCATAATTCAATACATGTACATCAGCATGTACAATATCGTAGTGGTGCTAGTAGGTAATGACAAGTGTTTAACAAAGACTGATAACTAGGTATGATAGGAGCTTAGAGGGTTTGAGGTAACGCGAGGTTATGTCTAAATACTATACTTGGTGCGCCCACCAAGACTCGAACTCGGATCGATCGCTTAGGAGGCAACTGCTCTATCCTGTTGAGCTATAGGCGCATTGAGAGGTGAGACTATTGTAAAAAAGTGATGAGTCAAATGCAAGTTATGCTTATTGACCATTTTGTAATATATCAGTGACTTCTACGTCCTCTATCACGCCGCTTGAGGAGTCATTGAACAGATCATCCATGCTGTTGTCATAGCCATCGATATTACTATACTCGTAGTTATTCAAAATGTCTTGTCCTACGCTTGAGAGCAAAAAATTACGCAAACTGA
>NZ_JBQQFC010000169.1:0-5214 GCF_052258445.1 Psychrobacter sp. T6-1 | reverse complement strand
CATCTATATTAATATTATAAATTATTATATTATCTTAATAATTAGTTAGACCCTATATAGGGTAATTACTTCATCCAATAGAAAAACGTCTGAGGGTTAAATCTAAATTATAGATTTAACCCTCAGACGTTTTTTTGCTTATAAAACAGTAGAAATTGTGGTCAATCTAGTCAGCTATATTCTGTACATGTTACACAAACTTACATTGTAAAATGTGGGATATTAGCAATTTTTTCGACATCAAAAAAGTATTTTTGGGGTTTTTAAGGGGAATGACAGGCTAAACAACCTATGCTAAAGTCGGCTTTGTGTTTTGGTCAGCAGCTTGATTTGTAACAGCTTCGTAAGACTTCAATGAGCTGTGATCGCCAATAATCATTTTTTATATGAATAATATGCAGCAGAAGTATCAGTCACTATGACATATATATACTTGAGTTATTGAGATTTAATTGACTGCGCTGTTGTTGATAACAGACGATTTTGAATTAACCGTAGGTATTAGATTTATGAAACAGGCTTTATTGATTTTGTCAGTACTGGGTATGGGCATAGCACAAACGAGTGGTGCTGCTATCACAATCTCTCAAACAAATAATACCATCACCAATACTTCTGTGGCATCAAACTACGGTTCATCAAAAAACATCTATAGCACCAAAAGTGGTGCTTATGTTTCTAATAATGATGAAATTAGTCAAGCAATTAGCAACCTAAGTGCGCAGGCCAAGCAAAAAGAGAATCAGCTTTCATCATTAAACAGCCGCTTATACGCTGAAAAACAACAGCAGCAAGTCAATACAGTTCCTGACAGCAATTCAGCCCCCGCTATCGCTGCTGCTCGCGCCTCAAAAGTGGCTTTATCTGGCAGCTCTGGATATTGTGCCCGTTACGTACGTAAAGCACTACAATCAGCTGGTTATGAATTTACACCCAATCCTTCAGCCTATCAGTACGCCACTCGTGGCACGCTTGATAAAGCAGGTTTTAGCAAAATCAGTAATGATATGCCAACCCAAGTAGGTGATGTTATTGTCTATGATCGCTCATCAAAGCGCCCGCATGGCCATATCCAAATCTTTGATGGCGAAAATTGGATTTCTGATTTCCGTCAGAACAGCATCAGCCCATACAGTGGTGTCTATGCTTATACGACATGGCGCGATTCAAAATACGTGGATGACGCATCCGCATCAGATCGTAATATCCACCTTGCTATGAATGATAAATAAGACTTTCTAAGTCAGCACAACATAGTTGTTATTTCCTCCAACCCAGTAGTGATCTTAATATCATTGCTGGGTTTTTTTGTGCTTAACATCAGGGCGTATTTAACCTTTCATGATTTGATCCGTCAGAAATGAACACTACTGATATCATTACTCATGACAGGAGTTATCGACAAGCGCGTTTAAAATGCCACATGATGACGCTGGTGCACTACTTGCACATTTCTGGCGCAAAACGGTCAAGTGATGCTTTAAGTGCATCAGTTCTTCCATTCGTATTTCCACAGCATGAATGTGCTCATCTAGCAAGTTATTCACATCGCCGCAGTCCTTGTCAGGCGACTCCCAGTATTCAAGTAAGATTCGCACATCATCTAAAGCCATATCGAGCGTACGGCAATGTAGGATAAATTGTAGACGCTCAATGTGCTCTTCATTATATAAACGATAATTCCCTTCGCTACGAAAAGGCTCGGGTAATAAACGCTCTTTTTCATAATAGCGAATGGTTTCTACTGTGGCACCTGTGCGTTTAGCGAGCTCACCAATTTTGATTGTCATAACAACCTCTATGATTTAAATAATTAAAGTGGCTGTAAAGACTAGCGCTAGAGAAATTAAAATTACGAAACTGTAGATAAATAACCTTGACTCTAAAGCCACTATAGGGTTCATAATATCATTATTCAAAGGGTAAATTATTATGAAATATCATATTGAAGGTATGGACTGTGCCAGTTGCATCGGCAAGATTGAAACAGCTTTGAAACGTATGCCTGGGGTTTCTGATGTTCAGCTGAATTTCGCTACAGAAACGCTAGAGCTAAATTTAGCCCCTGGTGCGCCGACTCAGGCTAGTGATATCGAAAAAACAATCAAAAGCCTAGGGTTCGGTATATCTGCCAATACTGGTCAACAAACTGTATCGGCTATTGATATTGACAGCGACAATCAGATGGCTCCGCAGGATAAGCGGTGGTGGCAAACTCAAAAAGGCAAACAGGTTGTTGGTCTCGGTATTTTGATGGGCAGCGCTTATGCACTGTCACTACTGTTCCCCGCTTATGGGATATGGGTGTTTGCCATCGCTGTGATTGTAGGCGTTTTTCCATTTGCACGCAAAGCCTTAGCACTGGCTAAAACAGGTTCATTCTTTTCAATTGAAACGCTGATGTCCGTCGCCGTGCTTGGCGCACTTATCATTGGTGAAGCTGAAGAGGCCGCAGCGGTTGTCTTTTTGTTCTCAATCGGTGAACTGTTTGAGAGTATCGCTGCTGATCGCGCTCGCGCTGGCATCAGAGCCTTATCATCGCTGGTTCCGAAAAGTGCGATTTTACTTGATGCTCAAGGTGGGCAGCGTAACGTTCCAGCGACTTCACTACAAGTGAATGACCTTGTGCTGGTGCGTCCTGGAGATAGGGTATCTGCTGATGGTTCCATTGTTCAAGGTGCGTCCAGCCTTGATGATTCGCCCGTGACGGGAGAGTCTGTTCCTGTTGCCAAGACGATGGGTGACAATGTATTTGCAGGGTCAATTAACATCGATGGTGTGCTCCAAGTGCGCGTAGAAAAGACAGCCGCCGATAACACTATTTCGCGCATTATTGATTTGGTAGAGCAAGCGCAAGCTTCCAAAGCACCCACTGCCCGTTTTATTGAGAAATTCAGTCGTTACTATACACCGGCTGTGATGGCTATTGCCGCCCTAATTATCATCGTCCCACCGTTAACCATGGGCGGAGATTGGTCAACTTGGTTATATCGAGGTCTAGCCTTATTATTGATCGCTTGTCCTTGTGCTCTTGTGCTCTCAACACCAGCTGCTATCGCCTCTGGTCTAGCGGTCGGTGCGCGCCGCGGCTTGCTGATCAAGGGCGGTAGTGCTTTAGAAACCATCGGCCAAGTGAAGACAGTCGCTTTTGACAAGACAGGCACTTTAACTGAAGGCAAACCACGCGTGACCGATGTTGTTGACATTACACAAGAGTATTCAAGTGTTCAAGGTCAGGATTCTCAGGATCAGGGTTCTCAAGGTAAAGATAAGGTATTGGCGCTCTTTGCCAGTGTGGAGACAGGTTCTAGTCACCCGCTTGCTGAAGCTATTGTCAGTCATGCCAAAGCCGCCAAAGTTGTCATACCTGTGGCTTCTAAAGCTTCTGCTACTGCGGGTAAAGCGGTACACGCAACTATCGCTGGGCGCGCGCTAGCTATCGGTTCGCCTGTTTATGCCGCAGATGAGGCATCAATTTCAGCCGAGCAACAGGCACAAATCGAGGCGCTGCAAAATGAGGGCAAGACCGTCTCAGTTCTTTTCGATGAGCAAAGTCGAGAAGTGCTTGGATTGGTCGCACTAAGAGACGAGTTACGAGACGACGCTCATGAAGGTGTGGCTCAACTTAAAGCGATGGGTGTGCGCTCCGTCATGCTAACAGGCGACAACCGCTTAACCGCTCAAGCACTTGCCAGTAATTTAGACGTGGAATGGGAAGCTGAGCTGTTGCCTGAGGACAAACTGCGCTTGCTTAACGAGATGAAGAATAACAGCAAAATAGCGATGGTGGGTGATGGTATTAACGATGCGCCAGCACTAGCAACCGCTGATGTTGGCATCGCGATGGGTGGTGGTACCGATGTGGCCATTGAGACGGCCGATATCGCATTATTAAAAAGTCGTGTTACAGACATGGCCCATCTGATTGCACTTTCGCGTGCCACCATGCGCAACATTCATCAGAACGTCATTTTCGCTTTAGGTCTCAAAGGCGTCTTTCTGATCACGACCGTATTCGGCATTACTGGACTATGGATTGCGGTTCTAGCTGATGCTGGAGCAACAGTGCTCGTTACTCTCAATGCGTTACGTTTACTGCGCTTTAAAGGCGCGCCTCCACTGGTAACTCCGCCTAAAGTAGTTAAATAAAACCCTTCGAAATCAATTAAAAACTAGAGATAGCAGCAGATTTCGGGGGTGGGTTCTAATAATAAAAATTCCACCGCTACAGTAAACTGCAACCGCATTAGAGTAAATAAGGTTAGACCGTATGTTGATTACAGAATTGGGCTATTTTGCCTTGCTTACCGCTTTTGTATTGGCGTTATTGCAGGTAATTCTGCCAACTATTGGTGTTATTCGTAACCAAGTTGCTTGGCAACGACTAGCCCCTAGCTTAGCTTGGGCACAGTTTGCCGCCATGATAACGTCATTTGGCGCTTTGATAGCAGGTTTTTATTATAATGATTTTAGCCTCAGTTACGTCGCGCAGCATTCCAATACGCTGTTGCCTTGGTACTATAAGTTATCGGCGACATGGGGCGGACACGAGGGCTCTTTGCTGCTATGGATGACCATCATGGCCACATGGTGTGCACTGGTATCATACTTTAGTCGCGGCTTGCCGTTATCAATGCGTGCGCGGGTATTAGTTATTTTGGCCGGTGTACAGTTAATGATGCTAACAATGCTGATATTTACCTCGTCACCGTTTGAGCGTACCTTACCCAATCTAGCGGTCGATGGCGCTGATTTAAATCCTGTCCTACAAGATTTCGGTCTGATTATTCATCCGCCCATGTTATATATGGGCTATGTGGGTATGGTAGTGCCTTTTGCATTTTGTATGGCGGCATTGTGGGAAGGGCGTTTAGATGCTGCTTGGACACGCTGGTCACGTCCATGGGCGCTCGCGGCTTGGGGATTTTTGACCATTGGTATTGCACTGGGCTCGTGGTGGGCCTACTACGAGCTTGGCTGGGGCGGTTGGTGGTTTTGGGATCCGGTAGAGAACGCCTCGTTTATGCCTTGGCTTGTCGGCTTAGCATTGCTGCATTCATTAGCAGTCACTGAAAAGCGCGGGGTGTTTAAAGCATGGACCATCATGCTGGCTATTTTCGCCTTTGCCTTAAGCTTGCTTGGCACGTTCCTGGTACGCTCTGGAGTCCTTACCTCAGTGCATTCGTTTGCCGCTGATCCGACGCGTGGTTTGGT
>NZ_JBQQFC010000168.1:0-5218 GCF_052258445.1 Psychrobacter sp. T6-1 | reverse complement strand
AAGCATGTACGCCTAGGTAAAGACGTGCGTATCGCTGATGCCTTGACGTTTTTGGCAGGGGATCGCGAAGCATTAGAAGAGGCGTATCCAGGTGACATCATTGGTCTGCACAACCATGGTACCATCTCTATCGGCGATAGTTTTACCGAAGGCGAGGAGTTAAACTTCACCGGGATTCCGCATTTTGCGCCTGAGCTGTTTCGCCGCGTGGTACTGCGTGATCCGCTTAAATCCAAAGCCCTGCAAAAAGGTCTTCAGCAACTCTCCGAGGAGGGCGCAACGCAGGTCTTTATGCCGCAGATTAATAACGATTTGATCCTAGGTGCAGTCGGCGTGCTGCAGTTCGAGGTGGTCGCCCATCGCCTCAAAGAAGAGTACAAAGTTCAGTGCACCTTTGAGCCGGTCTCTATTGCGACAGTGCGCTGGATTCACTGTGATGATGAGGTGGCACTGACCAAATTTAAGAAAAAAGCTCACGATCAACTCTCGATCGATGGTGGCGGTTATTTGACTTATTTAGCGCCATCTCGGGTCAATCTGCAACTCATGCAAGAGCGTTATCCAGAGATTACCTTTAGCAGTACGCGCGAACACTAAGCTATTTATGATTATAAAAAGGACACGTATATCGTGTCTTTTTTATTGGGTAAACATGTTGAGCGGTTAGAGCTTTTTGCAAAACAAGCTCTAAAAACGTAAACAGTGTTTCAACACTAGAGGATAAAGGTTGCGGTAGAATAAAGGCAATCAATAAAAAGGAGTAGTAACATGACAAGCGATATGGACGACAGTAAAACAGCAAATGCAAGTGCAACCAATCCTACGTTATCAGATAATTTGGCAGCCAAAACTTGGCAATTAGATGCCTTGAGTGAAGCTTTGGGTGATCTGACGTTGCCGATTACTGATAGCTTGTCGGTCGGGCGCGGCAGTGATAATGATTTAGTGCTCGGTAGCAAAGAAGTCTCGCGCAATCACGCACTGCTTAGCGTGGCTGAGGATCAGCTGTATATCAAAGATTTAGATTCATCTAATGGCACCTTTATCAATGATGAGCGCATCGATGGCAATCAATCAAGAGCTTTAAAAAGTGCCGACATTGTTGGGTTTGCCAGCTTTAGCTTTCAAGTATTCGCGGTTGCTGATACAGCAAAACAGCTGCCTGTTACAGGCACAGATAGCATAGATAGCATGAATACTGCTGATATAAGTCCTGTTAATAACGACACTTTAGATAACCCCACTACTAATAATATCACTAACGACAATACTACGGCTGTCGATACGCATCATAACAATGCCGTTAGCTCTGATACGAGCTTTGATGCAAGCCCTGACGCAAATACTACTGCAGAAGCTATCAGCTTAGCGACTGGCGCTGCTGCGACAAAATCTACAATCTCTACAGGTTATAAAAGCAAAGCGTCTGATGGCACAATTAATATTAATGATGCCGCTGATATTAACAGTACAGCGAGTACTACTGATACCACTCTTTCGAGTAAGAAGCTTCCAAGCTCAAATGAGCCAGTAGTCAAACAAACCATGGTGACTGAAGTCCTAGCAGCGAGCGATAGTGCGCAGCCTATCTCTAATAGTGTAGCGCCTACAGATCATAAAGCTCAAACTGATGAGCCTATCGTCAAAGATACGATCGTGACTGAGGTGCTCGCTGCCGCAGACAGTACTGATATAAATAGCGCTGACGCGAATAGTACTAATATAACAAATATGAATAGTACTGATGCGCCGATAAGCCGCGATTCATCAGCGTTAGATGAGACATCAGCCCCGACACCTACAGCCAATGCCCCCACTTACGAGGAGACAGTGATGTCCACTGAGCCTGCAAAAGATACCGCCCACAATACAAATACCGACAGTACAACCACCGACGAGCACTCAACCAAGCGTGCTCCTTATCACGATGATACGGTAGCCCCTGAACACGATAAAACGACAACGACTGAGCTACAAGAAGAAGCCGATCCAGAAGTACTGCGCGCCAAGCAAGCAGCCACCGCTCAGTTCTCAGGAACAGCTAATCTAGGCGGGTCACGCGACTTGGGCACGACGGGTAATAATGCGATGGATCAGGCAATCGATAATCCAGCTAATGCCGCTAGCACTGACAAAAAACCAAGTGGCGGCTGGTTTATTTGGGTGTTTATTATTATCCTAATTATCGGTATTGCACTGTGGTTATTTAATATGGGCGGCGTGTAAGCTCGCCCCAAACGCCTAGTCTTTTTAAATGCTTATTTAAGGTTTTATAAGTAATTAGGTAAGCTATTAAGCTGCCAGACTTTACAACGATAAAATCGTTACAAAGTCTGGCAGCTTATTTTTATGCTTAAATTAATGGTTACTGTCATTTGCTTTTACTCCTTGTGCTTGCAAACATTTTGTCTTAAGCACTCATAATATCGGTCAGTTTTGTTATACTGATTCGCTATTATTAACGACTATCTTTTGCTACTACTGTGCTAAGAGACCCTTTGCTATGATGAATTTTGAAGAATATACCGCTTTTAAAGCACAAGGCTTTAGTCATGCGCCGCTGATAAAAAAGCGCTTGATGGACGCGCAGACGCCCGTTTCTGTATTCTCCAAAGTACGTGATCTAAGTGGTTCGGCCTATTTGTTTGAGTCGGTGGTAGGCGGGGAGCGCTGGGCGCGTTATTCGATGATTGGCTTAGGTAGTGACTTGCTGCTGCAATATGTCAACGGCGAGATGACGGTCAAGCGAGACAATGACATTAGCGTCAACGCAGTGGCTGATCCCTTTGACTACATTCGTAAGCTGATGGCGCAGTATAAGATGCCAACTGCTGATGATATACCTACGCTACCGAGCTTTAGCGGCGGTCTTATAGGCTATTTTGGTTATGACATGGTACGTGTCATTGAGCCGTCTGTCGGTCAGTCTGATGCACCAAACCCGATGACGCTGCCTGATATGTGGCTTATGCTGTCTATGAGTGTGATTGTCTTTGATAATCTTGAGAATACTCTATCTATTATTGTCTATGCCGATTGTACAAGTGATGAGGGTTATAGCGCTGCAATTCGCGAGCTTGAGAAGATAGAAGATAAATTGGCTGAGATGGCAGATTTGAGCACGCCGACCATGCCAACGCCCAAGTTTGAATCACAAACTGGAGAAGAGAAATATTGCACGGATGTCAATAAGATTAAAGATTACATCTTTGCAGGAGATGTCATGCAAGTGGTGCCCGCTCAGCGTTTGAGCGCAGATTACACTGGCGACTCCCTAGCGGTTTATCGCGCACTACGTTTTTTAAACCCGTCGCCTTATCTGTTTTTGGTACATGGTTATACTTTGGATGATCACAAACGCTTTGATATTATTGGAGCTTCCCCTGAGATTTTATCGCGTATTGAGAACGGGCAAGTGACCGTCCGTCCGCTAGCAGGCACCCGTAAGCGCGGCCGTGATGAAGCTGAGGACTTAGCACTAGAGCGTGAGCTGTTATCTGATCAAAAAGAGATTGCTGAGCACTTAATGCTAATAGATTTAGGGCGTAATGACATTGGCCGCGTTTGTGAGTATGGTAGTGTCAAAGTCACCGAAAAAATGTTTATTGAGCGCTACTCACAGGTCATGCATATTGCCTCTAACGTTGAAGGCACCGTACTACCAGATAAAGACGCGCTTGATGTCTTTTGTGCCACTTTCCCAGCAGGAACGCTCTCAGGCGCGCCAAAGATTCGCGCGATGCAGATTATCGACGAGGTTGAGCCGGTACGTCGCACCGTGTTCGGTGGCTCAGTTGGCTATCTGGGCTGGCATGGCAATATGGACACCGCTATCGCTATTCGCACTGCGGTTATGCGCCGCGGTAAGATACATATTCAAGCTGGGGCAGGTGTGGTTGCCGATTCAGTACCAGAGGCGGAGTGGGATGAAACCAACAAAAAAGCCTTAGCATTAGTTAAGGCTGTAAAAATGGCATGTGATGGTTTGCGTATTCAGTAAGGCCCCATTAAACTAGAACCTTTAATAAATGTTAAAAGCATATTTTAAGCCTTAAAAAATCACAATATAATCAACTGCGTAAGATTTTTTATAAAAAAAACCATCTAAAAGTGCAAATAGGGCTTGTATTCTAAGATATATTTGATAGAATACTCCCCACTTTGAAGGAACAAGCCGACTTAGCTCAGTTGGTAGAGCAACGCACTTGTAATGCGTAGGTCGCCAGTTCGATCCCGGCAGTCGGCACCATTTTTCAAAGTCATTTTTAAGCATTAGTCAATAATGCCGCTTTTTACAAATTTACTTTTTTAAGTTATTTTTGTTTAAAGCACTCTTAGGTGGGGTTGGGGAGCGGTCAAACCCAACAGACTGTAAATCTGTCGCGAAAGCTTCGAAGGTTCGAATCCTTCCCCCACCACCATATTTTCTAAGTTTTATCGTAGCAGCGCCAAGCATACTCTATAGCCAGACCTCTTTGAATACTGATATCAGTTAAGTAAAGAGTCACTTTGAATAAGAGCTATTGCGGGTGTGGTATAATGGTAACACCTTAGCCTTCCAAGCTAATGACGCGGGTTCGATTCCCGCCACCCGCTCCATATACGTGGCATTGACCGCAGCTTACCGTAAAATTTTCATCACGATAATCAGTTATTACCATTAACTGTTTCGTGATATTTTTTTAAGTACAGCTTGTAGATTTCTTTAGTAGTTATTTAAACTATGCTCATATAGCTCAGCGGTAGAGCACTCCCTTGGTAAGGGAGAGGTCTCGAGTTCAATTCTCGATATGAGCTCCACTTATATTCATTTTTTACGCCTGTTTTGCCCTATTGGTATATCCAGCTTGCATTATAAAAAATAATATGTGATAACTGTATAAAGTTTTGCATCGATATAACTATCATATAGCAAGCGATAATGACAGGGTAACACTGAGGTGTTGCCTTTTAGTGCTGTCAGTTTGCTTATGATTTAGCTTATGATACAGTAAGCTCACAAGCTAAAAGCTAATGTTATAATTAATTATTGTAGTTGCTGTATTTAAAGTAAAACAGATTAATAGTATCGTCTTAATTTGTATTCAGACTCTATGAGACAAATTATATTAAAGATAGATGCTCAACTCATTGTTTAACCAAAAAAGGAAAACCTCATGGCAAAGGCCAAGTTTGAACGCGTAAAGCCCCACGTTAACGTCGGCACCATCGGACACGT
>NZ_JBQQFC010000167.1:0-5287 GCF_052258445.1 Psychrobacter sp. T6-1 | reverse complement strand
AGCGACAGCGTAACCCGCCGATTTGATTTCAACAAAAAAGACCTTGTCACGTCGCGTGGCAAGGTCTTTTTTTGGTTTTACGTTTTTGGAGCTATTCCCGCTTTTTGCTCCTATCTTGGTCGTCCACTAGAGCGCTGACTAATAGCTAGTAGCGTTCCTGTTACCTCGATAACGCTCCTAGCTAAGTCACTGCAATCTAGTGGTCAACCAAGGATATTCGCTGCAATCAGGGCTAGCGGTAACATCTCGTTCTTGCAGATATTTAGTGTGGTTGGGATTTACACAATTTCCTCTATTAGCTCATCGCCACTAATGTTTCTAACCTTAATTCGTAAGGGTTTTTTACTAGAGGTAATTTGACCGTCCCAAAATTCTTTTGTCTTTTCTCCATCTTTGATGACATATCCTAATTTATCTATTTTGATTTCAGTAGAGCTAAACCACTCTCCATCCTTATTCTTACAATCTAATGAAATCAACTCTATAAGCTCTAACCCTTCTTCACTAATCTCAATTGAGTTAAATTCTTTACCGTTTTTCAAAGATTGCAGACGTCCTTTCTCGTTAAATTCGCCAATAGTAGTATCAAGTCGATCACTAAAAAACCTATTAATTTTTACAGAGTATGCTTCATCATTCTTTGATATTGAGTATTCAACCTCATCATCTACTACCGTTTCATGGAGTAAGTTCTTAAGATCTTTTAATTCGACATCTACTGTAGTTACATTATTTTCTTTTATAAAATCAGTCAATGCTTTCTCATCGTCGATATCGATGTAATATACGATTACTTTTTTGACGGTAATCTCTAAATCTGGTATTTCTTGATTGATAATAAGGTTAATAGTCGGAATGTCCAAAAGTTTTTGTTTACTGTCAATGAGATCAGGCACATACACAGGCACAATGCCTATCTTACTATCATTTATTGCACCTAACCAAAATTTGGAAACGCCTTCAACCTTTCGTTGTAAGCCTCTTATAAGAGTAGCAAGCTTATCCATCGTCTGTTGTGGATTTCTAAATAAGTTCACACCATCTTTAACTTCAACGATTTTGAAATTTGCACTTTCCTCAACTAATCTATCACGCACAGTTTGTATGCTATTAATACCAACATCGCAATGTATGAAGTTTCTTCCTAGCTCATTAGCTACTTTAGCAGTAACACCGCTGCCACCAAAGAAGTCAGCTACTGTCATACCTTTTTGAGAAGCAATTTCTAATAATAAATCTACTAAACCTTCTGGTTTTTGAGTAGCATAGTCTAACCTTTCTTTAGACACGTTTAAAACAGGTCTACAGCTATAATCTTTGATGTGACCATTATCAAGAACCCTGTGAATAACGCCTGATAAAGTATCTGTTAAAATAGTATCGACGTAAAATCTTCCATCTTCGTCTTGCAAAGTGCCTATGAACTTTTTTTCTAAATATTGTCTTTCTTTTATGGTATTTATTTCAAATAAGTCACGATTATTACAGTAAAAGTATATGCAATCATGTTTTCGAGCTATTGACGCTTTTTTTGAAGCACCGCCACTTCTGTATGCCCATATAATCTCATTTATAAAACATTCTTCACCAAAAACCTCATCCATTAGTATCTTTACATAATGTCCAATATGCCAATCTAGATGCATATATATCGCAGCATTTTCGCTCATAATACTTTTGATGGCTTGTAGGTTTTCGTACATCCAGTTTAGATAATCTTCTTTATTCCAGATGTCACCATACATAGTTTCTTCAAATGCTTTTAGTCCCTCCACCTCCAGTTCAGCCTCAGCTTCGGCAACTTTTTGTGCTAGTTTTGGATTTTTGCGTATATATACTTTTTTGGCATAATCAGCACCACTAGCAAAAGGCGGATCAATATAGACCAAATCTACTTTTATGTTTTGTTCTTTAAGATAAGCACAAGCAGAGATACATTCACCGCGTAAGACTATATTGTCAGAAGGCTTGCCTACTTGCTCAATAGTTTCAACTTCATAGTAGGGCATACCTCGTTTGATGCGGTTGTATACTGTATTATTATCACGATAACTCAATACGCGCTTTGAGCGTGTAATATTATCTAAGATAGCTTGGCCTTCAATAGTATTAGGCGTGTATGGAACGTATTTAATAGGCATAGTTTTAATCTTTAAAAAAGTGAGTGATGTGTTCGTTTACTTTAGAAATATTATCCTCTAAGCTTTCACTATCCTCTAAATAGAGAAAATCAAACTTTTTATATCTAAATTTATCTTCGTTAAAGGCCAAAAACTCAGTCTCGATAAAGTCTTTTCGTTTGATAAAATTCTCATCATTGGAAAAACCTTCACCCTTAGCTTCTATAATTAAAGCTTTATATATAGAGTTCTTGTTATCGCGTTTGATGATTAAAAAATCAGTCGTATATTTACCTACTTTATTCCAGCGTTTACCTTTTTTGGCATAACAATCAATAACAAACTCGGTAATACCGCGCTCACCATTAAAATAAATCTCAAGCTGTCTATCTCTGAACTCTCTTAGACCCATGATTTGCTTTAGTAGCTGAGTTTCAAATTTACTATCTAAGTTGTAAGGCAGTATATGAAAAGACTTATCTTTTTGTTTAGTTAAGCGGTTGATCGTTTCGTCAGCTACTTTTGCAACTTCATCGAATCTACCATCTTTTGTCAATTGTGTAATACGATCTGCTTTCTTCTTATCAAAATCATCAATCGCTGTAGGATTGTTATCAAATTCTAAAATCTGCTCTATTACATCTTCATTTGGATAGAGATTATTATGCTTAGCGATAGGTTTTAGCTTATCAATAAGCAGTAAACTAGCTTTTTTAGGAATAACCTCCTTATCCGTTGTAAGCTCTCTTCTGATGCTAAAAGCAGTACGTATCTGAGACTCGATATTGTATCTGTCATAACTTTCATCAAAGTACAATTGCGAATCTTCCATTGTAGTTATAACGTCAAAAATAAGTCTTAAATTTTTATCAAACTTATGAAGATCGTGCGTAGAGATGGTATTAAAACTAGCTTTTGAGATATTATTTATCCAGTGATTATAATTAGCTACTTGCACAGGGTCGCTCTGCAAATATGATCGTTCGCCTTCATCCAAAAAATCTAAACCTTTTACTATAATAGATACGTTAGACTTGTATTTAGAAATATTGTCTAAAAGCAAGGTTAGTTTATCCTTTGTGTTTGCATATTTTGCTTCTTCTAACGATTGATAAGTCACTTTTAATTGATAAAAGTCTATTTTGGGTAGTTTAAGAAAGTCTATTCTGGCATGGCGTTCAACAAAATTTGATGTTGTATTTTTAGCTAGACTATTCAGTTCTTCAATAGAAGTATTTTGTTCTTTTTCTAACGCCTTATTCAAGATAGATGCGTTTTCTTGATTTAGCCAAATCAAAGCAGTCTCTTCATTACCTGCAACTACTTGTCTCAAACACCTACAAGTCGTTTGGACAATGGCGTTTTTAGAAGAGCTTTTGCTTTTTTGCGGTAAAATAACCGAGGTCAAACTCTTGCAATCCCAGCCTTCTTTGCCAATAGCGACTAACAGTATGTATTTTTTTCTAGATAGTGGAGTGTCTAATGACTTAAATTCTAACTCATTCTCTTTAGGCAAACTATAAGTCTTATTACCCCCATGAAAACGAAGTATCTCATCAGGGTGAATATTTAAATCACTTTGCAGAAAAGGATATATCTCCTCCTCCAGCGTAGCAATATCACTACAGTAGATAGCAACTTTGGCTATCGTGCCATTCTCGTAAGTTAACTGACCATATTGGTTATTAAAGTCTTCTACGCCTTCTTTTACAATCTGCAAAGGCGTGAGGTTCTCCCCTATCGTTACAGTAGGTTTTTTTAAGAAATCTTCAATTGCACGAGTGAGCGGATAATAGTAGACAGTATTAGTGATTTTTGAGATTTTCAAAGTATCGTTTGCAGTGAGTTTTATTTTTTCGGCAGTAGTGAGATAGGGGGTACCCGAAAATCCTAGCACTGTGGTGATACTTCCTTTTTCACTCCATCGATTAACTACCTGTCTTAATTTGACGTCTGAGCTGGCAGCATGATGTACTTCATCAATTAAAATTGACAAATTAGGTATCTGACCAATCAATGCTCTTAACTCGTTGGCTCTCTTATCTTCATCATCTTCGAATAAGCTAATCTGTCCTGTGGTGTCAACTCTATTCAATATAACTTTCTCAGCATTTACAATGAAGACTTGTCCAAAAGAGTTGGGCAATATTGCGTTTACTTTTTGAGCATTAGGGTTACGTGCCTTATTACTTTTTTTTGCCGATTTAGCTTCATCCAATACATCAAACTTGATCAGTTTTTTCAAAGCGGAGGCTGATGGTTCTGGAATTACCCATGAAGGATCAAAATCCTCTATAGTTCTCAAACTTGGACCTATCGATGTTTTTAGCCCTGACGGGATTAAAACCAAGAAGTTATGAGCGAAATTTTCGTTTTCAGACTCATTAGCTGCAAAGTAGAGATCCAAATAAATAAAAGCTGCCATCAGGTATGTTTTACCTGAACCCATAGGCAAACTTATTAAATAATCTGAGTAATTTACATCGTAAAATAACTTTTTTATAATCTCATTGTAGTTCAACGAATCGGGCGATTCGATAATCTCTTTTTCGAGACTGGGCAGCTGTTTGCTACCATCTACAACTTGTCTTGCAAAATCAAATAAGGAAGAAGCAGCTTGATTTTTTTGAAGATAGTCCCGCGCATCCTGATTTATATTTAATTTAGATAAATCAGTATCAGTAACAAAGAACCCTTCTGAAAAAAGCTTCCAAAGAGCTTTGTTCTGACCTTCTATTTTTAGAAATAGATAAGTTTCGATAGCTTTAATTTGTGTATTCCTCAGCTCACCTTTTTCTCTGATGTAATGAAGTAACTCTTTAACACTACAATCGGGTGATTGAAGCCACTCTACCGTCTTACCGCGTATAATATTGTTTAGCATCTTAGATCAAGTTTCTTGTGTTGGGTTTCTGAGTATTTTAAATAGGACGTTCCAAGCAATAGTGTATAAATGCTTGTTCCTACTCGAAGGTTTAGACCAATTGATACAATCTAAATCATCATTGCACTAGAATAATAGTGGTTAATAAATTAATAAGCAACATGTTGTCTTTTTAAATGAGTACTCCAAATAATTCTAACCATATTCAACAAAAAGCTAGGCTAAAAGCCTAGCCTACGTCTAACTTATTTTATATAAAATTCAACCCTAAGGTTTATAACAT
>NZ_JBQQFC010000166.1:0-5315 GCF_052258445.1 Psychrobacter sp. T6-1 | reverse complement strand
AGAGCAAAATCGATGTGCCCGATACGGTATTTCATCCCCTCTATTATCGCCTCCACGCCGCCCGCTGGATAATGCGTTAGGCTTTGAGTATTAGGCAGATGCAATTGATGAGCCGCTGTTAATAGCGCATGGGCGATAGGATGACGGCTGCCTACTTCTAACGCGGCAGCAGTGGCTAGTAGCTTATCTTCTTGCGCATTTTGCTCTGTATTGGCACTGGCGCTGATATTTAATAGTTCAATGTTGAGTAAATTAGGTTTGCCATAAGTGAGCGTTCCTGTTTTATCAAAAGCGACGTGAGTAATCTCCGCCAAGGTTTGTAGGGTATGCCCGCGCGTGGTCAAAAAGCCATAGCTGGCAAGGCGGTTAGTTGCTACGGTCAGCGCGATTGGGGTTGCCAGAGACAACGCACAAGGACAGGTAGCGACGAGTACTGCGACCGTCGCCCATATCGCTTGGCTTGGGTCAACGATATACCAGCCGATAAAGACAAAGACCGACAAGATCAAAATGCGTGCGACAAACCAACGCGCAAGCTTATCAGCCTGCTGCGCAAGTTTAGGCTTCTCACTCATAGCTCGGTTCATCAGCCTATCGATCAGCCCAATCTGACTGTCTTTTGGTAGGGCGGTCACAAGCATGGCAAAAGGCTGACTATCATTTTGCGCGCCGCCAACGACATACTCACCCGCGTTCTTGGTGATAAGATCGCCTTCACCCGTTAGCAGGCTTTGTGACACCGTCGCCGTTTGACTAAGCAAAATACCATCGCTAATGATTTCAGCGCCAGCATCTATCATGATAATATCGCCAACTTGCAAACTATGGACAGTTACCATTTCGCAATCATTTATTAGATCTTCTGATTCTGTTGAGCTGTTTTGCGCTTGTTGCCATTTTTGTGCGATATTTTGGGTCACTTTATAGACGCTGGCATCCATACTTTGCATAAAACTTGGCGAGCTTAAACTGTTATTTACGATATCAGATTTTTCTGCATTTGCCTCTATCTTGTCACTTTGACTTATCTTTAGGTCATTTGATTCTGATTTTATTTGCTCCAAAATAATCTGCACGGAGTGTTTATCTTCAGCAATCTTTTTGACCAGTATCGGCTCAACCACCACTAAATCATTAGCCATAGTCGCCGCTTTTAGGCGCGCGTTATGCTCGATGTAACGCCCTGCCAATAAGAAAAAGATAAACATACTGACCGAGTCATAATAGGTCTCCCCTTGCCCTGTGACAGTGGCATATAAACTGGCAAAAAAAGTAACGATAAGGGCGACGCTAACGGGCACATCCATATTAACTTGACGCGCGCGTATCGCCGACCATGCCGAGGTAAAAAAAGGCACGCCAGCATAGAAAAATACAGGAATACTGACAAAAAGGGACACCCAGCGCAAAAAGTCACGCTGAAATACGAGCATATCGCTGTATTCGCCAAAATATAACGCTACTGCGTACATCATTGCTTGCATAGCGCCAAGTGCTGCGATACCCAATCTAAGCAGCATCTTGTTATTATGGCGGGCGAGCATCGCCTCGTGGGTGTCTTGCCGATAGGGTTTGGCTTCATAGCCTATGGCATTGATAGTAGCGAGGATGCGGCTGATGGGTAATTTGCTCTCATCCCATACCACGCGCATGCGCTGATTGGTGAGGTTGACCTGACAGCGGCTCACACCGTCAAGCTCAAACAAGCGTGACTCAATAAGCCAAGTACAAGCGGCGCAGCGTAAATTGTTGACTGATAATTCAGCGACCGATAATCCGTCCTGCTCATACACGAACTGCGACTTGATCTCATCGTGATCATAAGCTTCAAGGCGCGTCATTTGTGTGGGCAAGCTGGCAGTACGATTGATCTCTGAGCGATCTAGATAATATTGCTCAAGTCCAGCTTCGACAATGCTTTGGCTAGCGAGCTGACAGCCCATGCAGCACATCTCGCGAGGCTCGCCTAATACCTTACTAAAAAATGGCGGACGCGGCAGGCGATCGCCGCAATGAAAGCAATGACCCTTTATGGGCAACACAAGTCCTTGAGTGATCGAATCATCATAAGGATCAGTGGCGCGCGGCAGCGTAGACACGGACGAAGAAAAATCACTAGACATAGCTTCGCTTACTTCCTTTAAATAAAGAATGACCGATACCCTACCCTTTAGGCAAACGTTTATCAGTCATCAAAGTATTGATTAAGCCTGCACTAATTCACAAAAAAATCACCATAACTGGTATGACAAGTTGCTATCTTAATTTGATATAACGCTCAAGGTTATATAACATCCAGTTTTATACAACATCTAATCTTATATGGCACTTAGTCGCCGCTTTAAAAGCCAGTATAGTCATCAATTTTGTCCTCATGACTATGCGTTTATTATTAACATATCCTAGCGGTAGTGATGATAGATTGAAAAACATGTCAATTTACGTCATTATGAGGCAGTTTTTTATCTCAAAATGGTGCGCCATCAGTGCAAAAATCTAAAGTTAATCTATCACAGCCAGCCAAAACTCATTTAAACGCTTTGCCAAATACGCAGCGCGGCTTGGTATTTAGTAGTCTTTTGCTTATTGTTATTATCGCAGGCATGGTGCTACTGGCCCTATATCTTGTCAAGCTTGATCGCACCATTACCAGCAAGTTTGAGGGTAAGCGCTGGGATATACCTGCCAAAGTATACTCGCAGCCCCTTGAATTGTACCAAGGCGCAAGCGTTGATAGAGAGACGATGACAACTTGGCTTGAGCTGCTTAACTATAGTAGTAACCAAGCTTATGATCGCACAGGTACTTATCATAGGTCAGGTAATACCTATTTTATCCATACGCGTGGATTTACTTATAGTGCAAATGATGTAGATGCCGAGCAAGTCATCAAAATGACGTTATCAGGCGGTAAGATCGAATCGGTACAAAGCACCATTCCTGCCAAGACGGGTATCATTCGCCTAGAGCCTGTCAATATCGGTGGTATCTACCCTGATAGTAACGAAGATCGCTTGGTAGTCTCGCTCGATCAAGTGCCGCAGCCGTTGATTGATGCCTTAATCGCTACCGAAGATCGCAGTTTTTATGAGCATAAAGGCGTCTCGGTACGCGGTATCGCCCGCGCTGTACTCAATAACTTCTCTGGCGGCTCCATGCAAGGCGGCTCGACCATTACCCAGCAGCTCATCAAAAACTTTTATCTCAATTCAGATCGCACCATGAAGCGTAAAGCTAATGAGGCGCTTATGGCGGTACTGCTTGAGCTACATTATAGCAAAGATGAGATACTCCAGACCTATCTTAACGAGATCTACCTAGGCCAAAATGGTAACCGCTCTATTAATGGTTTCGGTCTGGCCTCGCAGTTTTATTTTAATCAGCCGCTCAATGAGCTACGCGTTGATCAGCAAGCTATGCTAGTAGGTATGGCAAAGGGGCCAAGCGTCTATAACCCGCGCCGCCACCCCAATGACTCCAAAGCACGCCGTGACACCGTGCTTGCCAATATGCTTACCATGGGTTCGATCAGTCAAGAGGATTATGACGCTGCGCTTAAGCGACCTTTGGGCGTTGTAGATAAGCCTGTGGAAGGCAAAAGCCAATTCCCTGACTTTTTGGATATCGTCAAACGTGAGCTCAATGACGTCTACTACCCTGATGACCTCAAAAACGAAGGTCTTATTATCATCAGCACCCTTGACCCTATCACTCAATTGGCAGCAGACAAAGCCGTTGACAAAAAGCTTGGAGAACTGCGCCGTAGTAGCAGTAAAGCCAAGGACTTAGAAGGCGCTCTAGTTAGTGCTAACCCTGAGACAGGCGAGCTGGTGGCGGTCGTCGGTAGCGGCAGCGAATTTACAGGCTTTAACCGCGCGGTAGATGCCAAGCGTCAAGTTGGCTCACTTCTTAAACCTATTATCTATATGACCGCGCTTGAGAGTGGGCGCTATAATCTAGCCAGCTCAGTTGATGACTCGCCTGTTACTGTAAATTTGGGAGATGGTAGCGATTGGAACCCCAAAAACTACGATGGTCGTGATCATGGCTATGTACCTTTGACCACAGCGCTGGCTCAGTCTTATAACCAAAGTGCGGTACGTTTGGGTATGGAGTTTGGTGTTAGCACCTTTGCCAAACAACTGCAGCGCATGGGCATTAAAGAAAAAATCCCCACTTATCCCTCAGCTCTGTTAGGCTCAGTCAATCTTAGTCCGATGGATATGCTTGGCGTCTATCAAGTCTTTGCAACTGGTGGCTTTCGCACCCCTATTCATAGTATTCGCACCGTCATCGATGATCGCGGACGCATTTTGCAACGTACTGGACTCAACACCCAGCGTAGCATACCGCCTGAGGCCAATTATCTGACCAACTACGCTTTGCAAGAAGTAGTCAAAAGCGGTACCGCTAGGCGCGCGCAATCTTTAGGCCGCGACCTTAATTTGGCGGGTAAGACAGGTACTACCAATGATTATCGCGATGCCTGGTTTGCAGGATATAGCGGTAACTATGTCAGCGTCGTTTGGGTAGGACGCGATGACAATAAGCCTATTGGGCTTAGCGGCGGAACTGGCGCGTTACCTGTATGGGTTGATTATATGAATCGGCTTAAACTTACGCCAGTATCGATGCCAGAGCCTGAGGGTATTGAGTGGCTATGGCTTGAGAACAACTCAGGCAAACTCTCAAACGAGCGCTGTGCTAATGCGCGCTATCTGCCTGTAATGTCCGCCTACTTGCCTGAGGAGGCTAGCAGCTGCGCCCTTGAGCTTTATCAGCAAGAACGCGCGCGTGAGCAGACTCAATTCCAAGATGAGCAAAGCTCAATAGCTGATCAGCGTCGCCGTGAAGGCTTAGACATCCCTGACGGTCAAGCCATAGATCCAGACGCAAACGATTCAAACGCAAACGATGGTGACGGCGAAGTACGTGATGACACTTGGTACGATCGCGCCCTTGAATGGTTTTAACTATTATATGAACAGGTAGCCACATTTAATTGAATCGCTGGCACCTTACATAATGATCAAACACGCTTTGGCATAAGAGGCTTAATATGTTGTTATTCGCTCAACAGTCTACTACTAGCAAGCATCAACGCACATTATCGTCCTCTGTGCTGATGCTTGGTCTCTTGACAGGGACACTTACTCTAAGTGCTTGTCAGACTGCGCCCTCGACGACGGCAACCGAACGCACAACTACTGTTGTAATGTCGCCTGCTAGCAACGATAGCACGACTGACGATAGTTACCCTATAGAGCCTTATAACCCGCCTGCACCAGACTCTCAGCCTCAGCCTCAGCCTCAGC
>NZ_JBQQFC010000165.1:0-5318 GCF_052258445.1 Psychrobacter sp. T6-1 | reverse complement strand
ATGGTTTGTCTTACCGATGACAGTACTGGTATTGATCCAAATATCAAATGCTACCCAATTCCTGAGATGGACTTGCCACCAGGGCCTGAGCGTGGCTGGAAAAAACTGACCACTTTCAAACCTGAGCTGTATGACCTAAAAGGGGTTGCGCTGTTTTTGGATATTGATATTGTTATCGTTGATAATATCGATAGCTTTTTTACTTATGAATCCAAATATGATGATAGCGTCGTTATTATCCGCGATTGGAAAAAGCCATGGCGGATGATCGGTAATAGCTCTGTTTACCGCTTTAAAATTGGACAGAACACATACCCTAATCTGCTCAGTAACTTTGAGCATAATTTTAATACTATCCGTACCCAAGTTCGTCATGAGCAAGCCTATCTATCCAACTATCTGCGCGAGCATCATCATTTAGAGTATTGGCCTAAAGAGTGGTGCGTAAGTTTTAAATACCAATGCATTGCCCCTATTCCTTTGAACTTCGTACGTGCGCCTATACTCCCTGATAACGCCAAGATCGTTATATTTCATGGGGAAATAAATCCGCCCGATGCTATTGAAGGCGGTAGCGGCAAATGGTATCGTCATGTCAAGCCCAGTCCTTGGCTAAAAGTTCACTGGCAGTAAGACAACCCACAATGACAATAACCCGTACTATCGCTAAAAATCATATTGACTTGGAGCAGACCGCTTCGCATCCTTTGCCTGTGGATATTGTCATCGCTTGGGTGGACGGTAACGATCCACTCTTAAAGCAAAAAAGAGAGAAGTACAAGTCAAACAATACGCTAGCCTCAGAGGCCATCATTGCCACACGTTTCGCCAGTGACAATGAAATTTACTACAACATTGCCTCCATTTTAAAATACGTGCCGTTTTGTCGTCACATTTATATTGTCAGCGATCAGCAAAGACCAGCTTTACTCGATGAGTTTGCCGCGCAGAATATCTGCTCTAAAGATAAAATACGTATTATCGATCATAGCGTATTATTTGCAGGCTACGAGCAGTACTTACCCACCTTTAATACGCGCTCGATCGAAACGATGCTTTGGAATATTCCGGGTTTATCTGACTACTTTATTTATATGAATGATGATTTTTTCTTTAACCAAGCGGTGACTTTGGATGACTTTATAGCTGACGATAACTTTATCCTTTATGGTCATTGGCGCAACAATGCACCCTTACTTGCCAAACTTAAATTGCGTCAGTCTCGCCAAAAGCTCTTTGGAACCCCTTTACAACCTAAACATACGGTCGCGCAGATGCTAAGTGCAAAAATATTAGGACTATCTCAGTATTTTGAGATTCATCATTATCCTCATATCGTAGATAAAAATATCTTACAAACCTATTTGCTAGATCATCCGCAGTTTTTGCAGACTCAGATTAAATACAAGTTTAGAGATGTCGCGCAAGTGAATCCTATAACACTAATGAATCATCTCAAAATTCAAAAGCATGAAGCTATACTTAAGCCTGAGACCTCGATAAATTATATTAAAAAAGCCAAGACTGTCGATGACTTTATTGCAAACCTGAATGATGAGTCCATTAAATTTGGCTGTATCCAAAGCCTAGATTTGCTCGATTCTGACTCTTACAATAGGATCAGCAATGCTATGATACACAAATTCTCAAAGCATTTACCGTCGTCACTATTAATAGAAAACAATCAGTAGTTGCCACTATCCATCAGTTACTCAGCACTAAACCACGAACAAAACCTAATCTTGGACTTTTTATGAAAATAGCAGTAGTAGGTACAGGTTATGTCGGTTTATCCAATGCAATGCTCCTCGCTCAGCACAATACTGTCGTTGCTGTTGACGTTGTGCCCGAAAAAATCGACTTACTCAACGCCAAAAAATCGCCTATTGAAGATAAAGAGATTGAGGATTTTTTAGTTAATAAAAACATCGATTTTACCGCAACCCTTGATACTGTCGCAGCTTATAAAGACGCGGACTTTATTATTATTGCCACTCCTACTGACTATGACTCCAAGACCAATTACTTTAATACTCAAAGCGTTGACACTGTTATAAAAGCGGTGCTGGCTGTCAACCAAACCGCCTTAATCGTTATCAAATCAACGGTACCAGTAGGATATACGACTGAAGCAAGAGAACGTTATTCGACCAATAATATTATATTTTCTCCTGAGTTTTTGCGAGAAGGCCAAGCGCTCTATGACAATCTCTACCCCTCTAGAATCATCGTTGGTGGTCAGTCTGAACGCGCGCAGCAATTTGCAAATCTGCTATTACAAGGCGCTATAAAAAAGGACGTTCCGCAGCTATTTACTGAGTCTACTGAAGCGGAAGCGATCAAACTGTTCTCTAACACCTACCTTGCCATGCGCGTAGCCTACTTTAATGAGCTAGACACTTACGCCCAGTCGTTTGGACTGGACACCAAACAAATTATTGAGGGCGTAGGCTTAGACCCAAGAATTGGTAATCACTATAACAACCCCTCATTTGGCTATGGCGGCTACTGCTTACCTAAAGACACCAAGCAACTACTCGCCAATTACGATGAAGTACCAAGTAACTTAATCAAGGCTATTGTAGACTCTAATAGAACGCGCAAAGACTTCATTGCTGATGCTATTTTGGCTAAGAATCCAAAGATCGTTGGCGTGCATCGTCTTGTGATGAAAAGCGGCTCTGACAACTTTAGAGCCTCAGCGATTCAAGGTATTATGAAACGTATTAAAGCAAAGGGTATCGAAGTGGTCGTGTATGAACCTGTATTAGAAGCAGATGAGTTCTTTAACTCAAAAGTGATCAAAGAATTAGAAACCTTTAAAGCGATGAGTGATGTGATCGTTGCCAATCGCTTATCTGCTGATATTGAAGATGTCGCGCACAAAGTATTTACCCGTGATTTGTTTGGGAGCGATTAATGAAAATTTTGGTTACGGGCGCAGCGGGTTTTATTGGTTTTCATGTTATTAAAGCCTTGTTACAGACGTCTTCGTTAGATAAAAACTACTGTATCGTAGGTATCGATAATCTCAATGATTACTACGATGTACCGCTCAAAAATGATCGTTTGCAAATTCTGGATAATATTAAAGGCGATAATAGTTTTAACTTTATTAAATTAGATCTAGCAGATCGTGAGTTAATGGCAGATTTGTTCACTAAATACGGGTTTGATATCGTCATTAATCTTGGTGCGCAAGCAGGCGTTCGCTACTCTATTGAGAACCCGCATGCCTATATGGATTCAAACCTAGTCGGGTTTTTGAACGTGCTTGAAGGCTGTAGACATAGCCGCGTCAAGCACTTACTCTATGCCAGCTCCAGCTCAATATATGGTATGAATACCAAGCAACCGTTCAGCACAGAAGATCGCGTTGATTATCCCATTAGCTTGTATGCTGCCACCAAAAAATCTAACGAATTGATGGCGCACTCTTATAGTCATTTATATAATATACCAACGACAGGTCTACGGTTTTTTACCGTTTATGGACCTTATGGTCGACCCGATATGGCCTATTTTTCTTTTACCAAAAAGATATTAGCAGGTGAGCCAATTGACGTTTTCAATAACGGTGAGATGCAACGCGACTTTACTTATATTGATGATATCGTTGAAGGTATCATTCGCATAATGCATAAAGCACCTGCGCCGCAAGAATCATCTATAACTACCGCAATTGCACCTTATAAGATATATAATATCGGCAATAATCGGCCCATCACCTTACGCCGTTTTATTACCGCAATTGAAACAGCATGCGGTAAAAAAGCGATAGAGAATTTATTACCTATGCAGCCAGGGGATGTTCCTATCACTTATGCAGATATCGACAACTTGCAAAAAGACATAGGCTTTGTGCCTAAAACGAGCATTGAGGACGGTATTAATCAGTTTGTAGCGTGGTATAAAGAATATTATTAAATTTAGCAAAAAACAGCTACTAAGAGGATCAGTAACAAACAGCATTATTTGTCTTCTTGGTGTCGAAAAATATAACTAGTATCGGAATTTTTAAAATGAGCACATTAGCTAAGTGGCAACGAAAATTTATTTTAGTTTTTAAAAGTGAAAAGCGTCTAAATGCAGGCAGAGTTGTCAAAACCTTTAATCATAAAAGTTACGAGGAGATGAAAGCCACAACTATCACTGAGTCAATGTGCAATCTCGATATTTTAAGTGATAGACCTAAAATTAAAGACTTAGAGGGTCATCTTAACAATGTAAAATATAAAATGATTGGTCAATCAGAGCTATGTTTTTATCAGGTGACTTTGATTATATTGCTACGTCGTAGATACAAAATAAAAGAAACATTCGCCGAATTTGAGCGCTTATGGAATACTGAAAGTGAGTACTTACTTGAGCATTTATCTATTCGCTGGATTGTCTCCGCTTGTGATACCTTTATTGACCACTCAGAGGATATCAATAGAGCGACTATCTTGATGAATGTCATTACTTTGATCAATACTCTACGCGCTTATGAGACCAAAGCATTTTTACAGACGCCTCTAAACGCCGCTCCTACACCCCTGCTCGATGACAAGATTAATATGCTCTACGCTGGTGATTTACCTTTGTACGCAGGTTTGACCTACTTTCGCGTTGGTACCGATGATAGCTTAAGAAATATGCGCAAACGTTATAAAACGTTTTACAAAACGGACGAGCTTGCAACGACTATTTTATTGTCAATATTCAACAAACTACAGTTTAACGAAAGCGCATTTTCTATACTACGCACCCTACATAAAACAGATTGGTCAGAATGGTGGGTAGAAGAATAACTAATCACTAATGTTCATAAACTCTTTGTATTGACGAGCAATATTTGTAGGTGACAGCTGTTTATCAAAAGTAGTCCGAAAAACATTTATATCGTCCATAGCTTCATTCATTTTTTGAGCTAAAGCATCAGTATCTCCAACAGGTACAAGATTGTTCGGTGGTAACAACTCACTTGGACCTGACGGACAATCGGTACTGATAACAGGTGTATCTAGTGCTAAAGACTCAGCGATTACACGCCCAAACCCTTCAAACACTGAAGACAACACCATAAAATGTGCATGCTTTATATAAGGGTATGGATTTTTTTGAAACCCTAAAAAGTGTACCTTATCTTCCAAATTTAAAGAAACTACCAGCTCTTTCATCGAATCAAATAGTGCCCCTTCTCCAAGTAGTAAAAGGGGTAATTTTTTTTGAGTTTTAGCATAGCTTCTAATAAGCATCTCATGCGCTTTTTGTGTTTTAAAACTTCCCACGTGAATAATATAAGAAGAATAGCTTGGCCTAAAGTCTGAAGCCAT
>NZ_JBQQFC010000164.1:0-5337 GCF_052258445.1 Psychrobacter sp. T6-1 | reverse complement strand
TTGACGAAAGCTATCTTGGTCAGTCCCGCTGTACTCGCCGCCGCCAATACTTGCGCTACCATATCGTATTTACTGTCTTTGTCAGCGCGCAGATGAATGGAAGGTTCATTATCTGCTTGAGCCTCTACGCTTAACCGCGAACTTAATTCCTCCATAGTAATCAAATCATCATCCCAAAACAGTCCAGCATCTTTATCGATACTAATCTGAATGACCTGCTCTGGGGTCTCATTGACCTGCGCACTAGTTTCTGGCAGATCCAGTGGCACTGTTGGATTAAGTACTGTCGCTGTGAGCAAAAATATAATCATTAAGACGAGCATGACATCGATGAGCGGAATTAGGTTCATCTCATTCATACTCTGCGTGTCATCGTCACCCAATTGAAATGCCATATCTGCTTACTCTCTTTATTACTCTTAATGTGTTTTTTGCTTTAATGCAATCAACACTCGAATCATTAGGACTAACCCTCTGGCGTTGAACCAAAGTAGTTGTTTAGACACTCTTTTTTAGAGTACGGTCAGCCGACTGCGCCAAAAGATCATGGGCGCGATCATTGGCATGATACATAACGCGGCGATTGATACGGATAGCCAAGTTATAAAACACCACTGCTGGAATAGCAACTGCGATGCCAAGTCCTGTCATAATGAGCGCCTCGCCTACAGGACCTGCCACTTGCGCAAGACCTGCTTGACCTGTGGTGCCGATATTACTGAGCGCATGAAAGATACCCCATACCGTGCCAAATAGCCCGATAAAGGGAGCGATAGCAGCGGTCGTGCCTAATATAGGCAATCCACGCTCGCTGGCAAAACGATAACGGCCAATATGCTGAAGTAATGCCTGCTCGATCACCAAACGGTGAGTCGCTACGTCATCTGCGCTCGTATCCGTGCTCTTGGCCTGAATCTGCGCGCTTAAATCATCTGCTACCGTACTTGCCAATTTGCGGCTTTGGATAATACGAATAATACCCGTCACCCAGGAGAGTATCGATAGCGCGAGTAGTATAAAAAACAGCGCTTTGGTGACCATATCGCTGTATTGCCAGTAGCTCATAAAGTCCATGTAGACTCCTAATGTTGCTCAATATATGTGTGTCAAACTTGGGTTGATAGGTATCAATTTATAACCTGACTACCTTTAAAATTTTGTCTTATCTATGATTACAGTTTCATACGAAATGAAAAGTTAGCTATGCTTTTAGTCGGCGCATTGCCTCTCGTAGCAGGATTGAGTTTGGCTCTTGATAATGCTTTTACAAAATCTCTGTCAAATGCGTTTTTACCTGAGCTCTTAGATATTTTTATGTTACTTATATTACCACTTGCGTCCACCACCATACTGACTCTAATTGCAGCCTCAACTCCTCTAAAACCATAATCTTTATTTTGGATAGAGGTAAATACAGGTTCTCTTAACCAGCTTGACTGACCTATGTTGCCATAATCGGCAGGCTCATTACTCGCCGCCTGCGCAGCGGCCTCTTTTACAGCTTGTTGTTGCGCGGCCTGCTCTAGCGCGCGTTTGGCTGCTTGCTTAGCCGCTAGCGCCTCAGCTGCTGCCTTGGCTTGTTGTTCTGCCTTGGCCTGTGCATCCGCTTGAGCCTGTCGCTCAGCCGCTATTTTCTGTGCTTCTTTAGCAGCATTGGCTTTATCTTGTTCAGCCCTTTGCGCTTGGTGCTGTTTACGAAGGTTCTCTGCCTGTATCGCCGCCTCAGCCTCAGCTTGTGCGGCTAACTCTCTTTGCCGCTGCTCCCTAAGCTTTTGAGCAGCAAGCTCTTGTTGCGTAGGTATATTGACGACTTGAGTTGGCTGTTTTTTGATGGGTTGCGGCGTAACCTTGGGCTTATCTTCTACTATTTTATTCTTTGGTTCTACAGCTTTTTTATCATCATTAACCGTCTGTTTTTTGACGACAGGCTTAGGTTTATCAACAGGCTTAGGTTTATCAACAGGCTTAGATTCTTTAGCAACTTGCGCTTTAGGAGCGGCAGCAGGCTTAGTCATAGGCTCTGCTTGTTCTTTGACAACAGCCGCTTCTTTGATATTAGTAGGCGTTACTAGCTCAATCTCTATCGGCGTCACCTCTTCTGGCTCAAAGACAGGTTGCGGCTTTATCATAACCAGCGCCATCGCGGTCAAGACGTGCAAACTCACCACCAGACCGATGACAATCAGTATGAGTTTATACGGTGATGAGTGGCTGGTGATCGGATTCATAACGCTCTACGTCTTGTGTTAAGGACTTAAAGTAATGGCTTAGGTTTTATTCATGAGTATGAGTAAGCATGACAGACAACTAAAATGCGCAAACTCCAAAAGTGGCTAGATGATATTATAAATGAGAATCATTATCAATGATAATTTAACTAAAATATTCTGCATATTTGTCCTTATTCGTCTTATAAACACATACGTTAATAATAATCATTATCATTGATAAAAAAATCACTATCCTTTATCATTGTCTCCAGAATGATCCCAACTTATAACAAAACTGCTATCTAAGCCCTTCTGATTACCGAGTTTATTATGCCAACCACTACTTATTCTAAACCCCAAAACGCGCCTTTGTTTAAAGGTCCTCTATTCGCGGCTATGGCATCACTACTTGCTGTGAGTGTTGGCTTGACAGGCTGTTCAAACAGCTCTGAAACAGACGATGCCAAAGTTGAAAACAATAGCGCCGATGTATCATCAAACATCGCTGACAATGATGCGGTATCGGTGGCAACTATCGATGTCGATACGGTCAAAGGAGCGGTAAGCTTACCTATCAATCCTGCGCCCTTAGTCGTCTATGATATGACTTTGATGCAGGATTTGGCGGCGTTAAATGTAGGTGTCGCTGGGATGCCAGACCAGCTACCGCTGGACAATCTGCGCTCTGATACTCAGCCTGATAGTGAAAATGTCGGTACGCTTTTTGAACCTGATCTTGAAGCCCTAAACGCTATGCAGCCACAAGCTATTTTGATTGGTTCAAGAATGGCAGAAAAATACAACGAATTATCCAGTATCGCGCCAACACTAGATATGAGCATCGATACCGCCAATATCTATGACTCTAGCAAACAGCGCTTGCACGACTTGGGCGCATTGTTTGGCAAAAGTGACGAAGCCTTTGCCCTGCAGCAAGATATCGACGGCCTTATCACTCAAACTCAAGAGTTGACCCAAGATAAAGGTAATGGCCTGGTCATTTTGGTCAATGGCAACAAGCTATCCGCTTATGGCGACAAGTCACGGTTTGGTTTTATCCATAGTGTACTCGGTGTGCCTATGGCTGATACGCAAATAGAGGATGCCCGTCATGGTCAGCCCGTCTCATTTGAATACGTACAAAAAGTCAATCCAGACTGGCTGTTTGTCATTGATCGCAGCGCCGCTGTCGGTGAAGAAGGCGCGGGAGCCAAAGCGGTGCTAGACAATCCCTTAGTAGCTCAAACCCATGCTTGGGATAAAGGACAAGTGGTATATTTAAGCCCAGATGCATACCTTGCCTTTGGTGGATATTATCAATGGATGCAAGATTTGACGACGATCAAGAATGCATTTGCAAAGGCAAAATAAGCGTTATGACAGTTCGAGCCATCGTTATTGATTGCATGTTCATCCCTTATCTTTAAGCCAGTAGACGTTATGCCGTTATTTTCATCTCGCGCTCAGACTAGTGTCAAAGCCGATTCTTCTTTGCCAGCGCCATTATTAAGCTGGCAAAAAAAACCTTACACTGATCTAAGTCATAACCATCGACGTGCTGCCATACCGCCTTGGCTCATAAATACCGGTAGCCTTCTGATTATGGGGCTGTTGGTATTACTGAGCTTATCGATTGGGGTGGCAGACTTCTCTTGGTCGGGCCTTGTGCAAAGTCTTGTCAGTGGTAGCGGCAATTCAGACAGCGCTTTGATGCTCGTTAGTCGCTTGCCGCGTACCGTTGCTATTATCTTAACAGGTATCGCTATGGCAGTGGCGGGCATGATTATCCAAGTGGTACTCAAAAACCGTTTTGTTGAGCCCTCAATGGTTGGCGCAACGCAAAGCGCCGCTCTTGGGTTACTGGTAGTCAGCCTCCTATTTCCAGCCAGCGCCCTCATTGTCAAGATGAGCGTGGCAACCGTTACAGCGATGCTCGGTATGGTGCTGTTCATGGGGCTGATTCAAAAGATTCCACCTACTGATTTTTTGATGATTCCGCTGATTGGTATTGTATTTGGCGGTATTATCGAGGCGGTGACCACTTATATCGCTTATCAAACTGAAACCTTACAGATGCTCAGTGTATGGCAATTTGGGGATTTCTCTAGCGTATTGGCAGGGCGTTATGAGCTGCTATGGTTGACAGGACTGCTTTGTCTGCTTGCTTATTTTATTGCTGACAAGTTCACTATCATAGGGCTGGGCGATAATATTGCGCTCAATTTGGGTATCAATAAACGCCAGATCACTTGGGTCGGTGTCGGCATGGTCGCTATGATGAGCGCGGTAGTAGTGGTAACAGTAGGTGTCATTCCCTTTATTGGCTTGATTGTGCCCAATATCGTCAGCCGTATTATGGGCGATAAACTTCGGCGTAGCTTGCCTGCGGTGGCGTGCTTGGGCGCATCAGCTGTCCTACTGTGCGATATCATCGGACGTTCTATTCGCTATCCCTTTGAGATACCTGTTGCCACTATTTTTGGTGTCGCCGGCACCGCCGTGTTTTTATGGTTATTATTGCGCGCGCCAAGCGAGTCTTAGGCTCTGCCTCATCTCTCCTTTTATTAAAAGATTAGCATATGCTCTCACCGTCTACTCCTAGCAGTGTAAATACAAATGATAAGGCTCACGTTGAGACACCATTTAGTCAAAAGCGGCGTTTGGTGCACACACTAGCTGAACGTCCAATAGTCATAGCTGGCGTGGTCTTACTTGTATCCATACTCCTATTTATGACCATTAATGTTCATGGCTATTGGGACTTTGCCCTACCCTTACGCGGCAAAAAGCTACTGGCGCTTATGGTGGTGGCTTATGCGATTGGCGTATCAACATTACTGTTTCAAACCTTAACCCATAATCCTATCCTAACGCCCTCTCTCTTGGGTTTTGACTCGCTATATGTACTTTTGCAAAGTTTGCTGGTGTTCTTTTTGGGATCAATCAGTTATACCAGTATCGATCCTATAGCCAAGTTTGGGTTAGAGATTGCCTTGATGTTTGGCGCGTCGCTGTTGTTATTTAAAGTATTGTTCTCAAAGCGCAGTCAAGACCTAACGCGTCTTATATTGGTCGGGGTGATCTTTGGTGTGCTGTTTCGTAGCTTATCGGCGCTGATTGCCCGCCT
>NZ_JBQQFC010000163.1:0-5414 GCF_052258445.1 Psychrobacter sp. T6-1 | reverse complement strand
AATCAGCTTATTGGCAGGTCAAACGCAGTTCACAGGTATCATCTCAGCGCCGCCGTCTATCGCACCGACCTTTATGCAATTAGATATTGCAGGCGCGTTTGATATCACGATGATCAGCGTTATCTTTGCCTTTTTATTCGTCGATTTATTTGATACTGCTGGCAGCTTAGTCGGTATCACAAGTAAAGCGGGCCTTATTGATAAAAACGGTAATATCCCGAACATGGGTAAGGCGCTTCTTGCAGATTCGACTGCTACCGTAGCAGGCTCTATGCTCGGTACGTCATCGACGACTAGCTATATCGAAAGCGCGTCGGGAGTTGCCTCTGGTGGTCGTACAGGCTTGATGGCAGTAACCGTTGGCGTACTATTCTTGCTTAGTATCTTCTTTGCGCCACTAGCAGGTATGATTCCTGTTTATGCTACTGCTGGTGCGATATTCTATGTGTCAGTGTTGATGCTCTTTACTCTAAAGGACATCAACTGGGAAGACTTAACCGAAGCGGCTCCCGTCGCTGTCGTGCTCCTGCTAACGCCGCTAACTTATTCTATCGCTGACGGTATTGCGCTCGGGTTTATCACCTTTACGGCAGCTAAGTTTATGACGGGTCGATTCTCAGAGATTACCATTCCAGTCTGGGTATTAACAATTGTCTTATTAGCTAAAATCGTATTTTTATAATCCTTAACTTCTCAAACCAAAACCCTTTTTATCTGAAATGATAAAAAGGGTTTTTTTATTATAAATAGAGCGCTTATTTCTTAGTCTTTACATTAAAATAGTTGGACTACTGTATCTCGTTTACAGGCGCTACTATCTGCTTGTTTTTACATCACATATCTACGCAAATAAATACTCAATAGCATTGGTCACAGCGTTTTTTCATGCTAGTATGAAGAGGTTAAGCGCATCACCTCAATCAACGCCGTAGAGGTTTTTCTTACAGTGAATTAGTCATGCAAGATTCGTATTTTAAGTGAATTTAAAATGCCAATCACTCCTTTCACTACAAACAAGAAGAAGGCACTAATGCCGCTTAATTTTTTATTGCCTTTATATTGTTAATGTAGTCCGTTTAGTACGCAAGCGACCTACTTAACCGTGTCTGACTCGCTCAGACCTGCCTGTTTTGTGATGGCGCGGTTTTGCTTTTTATATTTTTACAAACGATAGTGATGCAAAAGAGAGGATGCATGGCTCGCGTATTGTATTATAAAAGCTTTGACGCCCCATTTATTATGGTTTTTAAACGATAGTTATGGAGTTGGTATGCATCCGATAGATAAATTTACCCCACAAGAGCCCATCTTGTTTAAGCCAACCGATCTGCTGGCACCTGAGTACCTAGAGCATTCGAGCGATGAACTGTATGCGCGTATCTCGCCGTTATATAGCGTTGATGAAGATCAGTTTTTGACGCAATTATTACCCCTTGCTAAGCCGACTGATCAAGAGCGCGAGGATGCCACCGAGCAGACGCGCAAGCTGGTTGAGTACGTGCGTAATGATGGCAAAGCGATCAAGATGGTGGACTCGTTGCTGCTTGAGTATAGCCTCGATACCCAAGAGGGTATCTTGCTCATGAGCTTAGCTGAAGCCTTGATTCGGGTGCCAGATAATTACACCGCTGATGCACTTATCCGTGACAAAATGAGTGTTGCCGACTGGAAGAAGCATCTCAAAGATGACAATGGCTTTATGGTCAATGCCTCAACGTGGGGCATGATGATGACAGGCCGCGTGGTCAGTATCGATAGTCGTACGACGGCCTCAGGGTTTTTGGATCGCATGACCAAAAAGATGGGCGAGCCGATGATCCGCGGCGCTATGCAAAAAGCCATGCGTATCATGGGGCATCAGTTTGTGCTGGGCGAAACCATTGAAGAGGCCAACAAAAACAGTCAACCTTATCGCAATAAAGGCTATACCTATTCGTTCGATATGCTCGGTGAAGCGGCAGTTACTCACAAAGACGCGGAAAAATACTTCAATGATTATTTGCATGCGGTCAAATCAACCGCCAATGTCAAAGTAGCCGAGGGCATGCCAAAGCCGTCTGTCTCTATCAAGTTATCGGCTCTGCATCCCCGTTATGAGGCGACGCAAGAGGCGCAAGTGATGGGGCTACTACGCCTGCGCTGTATGCTCCTCATAGAAGCGGCGCGCGAGGTCAACGTTGATATCAGTATTGATGCTGAAGAAGCTGATAGATTAGAGATCTCCCTCAAACTGTTTGAGTCGCTGTACCGTGATCCTTTAACCAAAGGCTGGGATGGTTTAGGTCTGGTGGTACAAGGGTATTCAAAACGCGCTATCGCGGTATTTGCATGGATCGCGCGACTGGCGACGGAAGTTGGGGATCGTATTCCACTGCGCTTGGTCAAAGGCGCATATTGGGATACTGAGATTAAGCTCGCCCAGCAAAAAGGGCTATCGGGTTATCCTGTCTGGACTCGTAAAGAAGGTACAGATACGGCGTATTTGGCTTGTGCGCGTTTCTTATTATCAGAGCATCTGCGCGGACTTATCTGGCCACAGTTTGCCACGCATAACGCACATACGCTGGCATCTGTGATGACCATGAGTAGTCATCGCGACTTTGAGTTCCAGCGCCTACACGGCATGGGCGATGCGCTTTATGATCATATCTTGCAGACTTATCAAATCCCTGTACGTATCTATGCCCCTGTTGGTGCGCATCACGATTTGCTGCCGTATCTGGTGCGTCGTCTGCTTGAAAACGGTGCCAACAGCTCGTTTGTGCATCAGCTCTTAGATAAGTCTTATCCGATTGATAAGCTTACCGTACATCCATATGACAAACTGCTTGCCAATAAGCATTTGCATAACCCTGATATTCCATTGCCGCTTGATATCTATGGCGCGCGCCAAGCTAGTTTTGGCTCTAACATCTTTGTAGAGTCGCAGTGGACGCCACTAAAAACAGCTATCAATGCACAACTAGAAAAAACATGGTCAGCGACTTCTATTATTAATGGTAAGGCGATCAGTGAATACGATGACAATGGAGTTACGCAGGCGCTTGAAATTCATAGTGTCCGCGCCCCTTGGAATCATGAGGTTGTAGCAGGCAAAGTGCATTTCGCTAACGCTGAGATTGCAAGGCAAGCTATTGACGCCGCTGTTGCAGGACAAAAAGAGTGGCAAGCTGTACCAGCAAGCAGGCGTGCTGATATCTTGCGCCAGATTGCTGATCTTTATGAGGCAAGTTACGCTGAGCTAATGGCGCTGTGCCAAGTGGAGGCGGGCAAGACCACGCAAGACAGTATTGATGAGATCAAAGAGGCGGTTGACTTTTGCCGCTTTTATGCCGATGAAGCTGAGCGTTTAGATAGCGCTGCATATGAGTTTACCGATCTAAATGGCAAGTCGTCCAGACAAGTCTACAAGGCGCGCGGCACTATTGTCTGTATCAGTCCATGGAACTTCCCACTTGCTATTTACACAGGACAAATCGTCGCAGCGCTAGCGGCAGGTAATACTGTGGTCGCCAAGCCCGCCGAACAAACCAGCTTAATCGCACATTTTGGCGCTCAGCTTATGTACCAAGCAGGCGTACCAAATGAAGCCTTGCAACTGGTTATCGGTGGCGGCGAAGTAGGGGCGGCGCTAACTGGTGCTGATAGTTTGGATGGCGTCGTGTTCACGGGCTCAACGCAAACTGCTCAGCGTATCAACCAAAGCTTAAACACTCATGCGCAAGCGAGCGGTGAGCTACCGATTTTGATCGCTGAGACAGGCGGTCAAAACGCTATGATCGTTGATTCAACTGCGCTACCTGAGCAAGTGGTCAAGGATGCGGTACTATCCGCCTTTGGCTCGGCAGGTCAACGCTGCTCGGCTTGTCGCATTTTATGTATTCAAGACGATATCGCTGATAATTTAATTGAACTGCTTCAAGGTAATATGGCAGAGCTCATCGTAGGCAATCCAACCTACGCGGCAACTGACGTAGGCCCTGTAATCGATAGTACCGCCAAACAAGGTCTTGAGGCGCATATTGAGCGTATGCGTGCAGAGCCGACGGCGACGATACTGGCGCAGACGCCAATGAGTGCAAGTTCTGTCATCGATGAAGATGATGCTACCTTTGTATTGCCAACGGCGATTGAGGTTCAGAGTATCGATGTGATTGGCGGTGAGCATTTTGGTCCGATATTGCACGTGCTACGTTACAAAGCGCGCGATTTGGACAAACTTATCGATGCGATTAACGCTACAGGCTTTGGTCTTACCTTGGGTATTCATAGCCGCATTGAGAATATCGCTGAACATATCGAGCGCCGCACTGTGGTAGGTAATACTTATATTAATCGTAACCAAATCGGTGCGGTCGTTAACGTCCAACCCTTTGGTGGTTGCGGGTTATCGGGTACTGGTCCTAAAGCGGGCGGTCCACATTATGTGGCGCGTCTTATGAAGCTGGCTATCGAAACCGTAACGACTGCCTCAAAAAGCGCAGATCAAGCCGCCTTTAATCCTCAAACTCAAACCCAGCTTGCATAAGGAATTGCACTATGACAACTGAATTCAAAAAAAATCATGCGCAGGTTTGCGAGTCTTGGCGATTACTCGGCGCTGTCAACCGCGCCTCTTATCTAGAAGCGGCTATCCCTAAGCTTGCGCTATTAACCGGCAATGCGACCAAAGCCAAGCGCTTGTTTCATCATTTACTAAACGCCGCCCCTAAGCTTGACGAAGTCGAGCGTATGACTGGCGCGACAGGAGAGTCTAATGATCTGTATATGACTGCGCGCGGCAAGACAATGGTCATTGGAGGGGAGTCTGCTACTACGATGGCCGTGCTCGGTCAGCTTATCGCAGCACTGCTCACTGGCAACGAGGTAATATTGCATTGCCCCAGCCAATATGAGATGTGTGATGAGGCGGCAAAAATACTCTATGACATAGGTATCAGCGATGATGTACTAAGCGTCGCTAATGACGCACAAACGGTGACCTTGCTGTATATTGACCGCCTAGCACAAGTCGCCGTCGCTGGAAATACTAGCGAGATACAAGAGATCAGTCAGACGCTTGCAGATACGGACGGCATCTTAACCCAAGTTATCCCTGTCAGCGATATGGACGGGTTATCTGAGATGCTTACGCCCGATTATCTTCATCGCTTCATGACAGAGCGCGTCATTACTATTAATACCACGGCTATTGGTGGTAATGCCAGCTTGCTTGAGCTGGGTACTTAATTTAGACTTAGTCGCCTATATTAAATATAAAAACCCGATAGTTGAGTGATACGCTATCGGGTTTTTTTTGTGTTTGTGTGGTGTGAACCTAGATTATGATCAAGCTAAAGACTACTCATTATAATTAACCCATACCCAACCATTCTCAAGCCATTCGTTGACTTCATCAAGGTCGATATCTTTGA
>NZ_JBQQFC010000162.1:0-5433 GCF_052258445.1 Psychrobacter sp. T6-1 | reverse complement strand
TGATAAACTGGCTTACGCTTCTCCATAAAAGCGCTAATACCTTCTTTAAAGTCATCGGTCACTGCCATTAAGTTTTGCTGTTCGACTTCCATATCGAGTGCTTCATTGAGTCCAGAGTAAGCATGGACATTTAGCATATGCTTCATAGAGGCAAGAGCCTTGCCTGGTAGTTGACTCAAACGTGTGGCTAATGCCATAACCTCGCTATCTAGCTCCTCAGCGCTGACGACTTTATTGACTAGATTTAGGCGTGCGACATCTTCTGCCTTTAACTTATCACCAAGCATGACCAGCTCAGTGGTTTTGGCAGCGCCGATTAATTGATTTAATAGATAAATACCGCCTGCATCTGGAATCAGACCAATATTGACAAAGGCTTGCACGAATTTTGCATTATCACTAGCAATACGAAAGTCACAAGTGAGCGCTAGATTCATACCTGCTCCAGCGACTGCACCTTCTAGCTTTGCAATGATAGGTTTATGAATATTACGCAGTTTTAGGCTGACTTCGGCGACTTCGCGCAGCATAAAATCAAGTTTGGCGACCAGCGCTTCGGACTCCATACCATTCTCAAGCATCTCTCCTATGTGACCGCCACTAGAGAAGTTATTATTTGCGCCTTGCAAGACAATAACGCGTACCTCATCATCTTGGTCCGCTTTTTCAAGAGACTCTAGCATTGCTTGCTTGAGCGGCGTACTAAAAGCATTGAGTGTTTTGGGATCGTTCATGGTGATAGTAGCGATATGATTGTCGCTTTGATAGTCGACGAGAGCCTGAGACATGTTATATCCTTTAAAAGGTTGGGAGTGACCAAATACTATAGCAGTTTATGATAAGGATAAACCCCATTCTATGCACTTTAACGCCACTATAAGACATTAAAACGACTCGTGCAAAAATACTACTGTAAAAGCGGGTCTTTGTGACTTATCCTAATACAGGATACCAAGTTGCTTTGGTCAAGTCGCTTTAACCGTATCCAAATACGGATACCTGAACACTAATACCAACACAAGGAAGTCGTTATGCCATTTATCAAGATCAATAATACCAATATATATTATGAAGACAGCGCGCCAGATGATCAGCAAAAGCCTGTTATGCTCTTTGCTCACGGACTGCTATGGAATACGCGTTTGTTTGAAAATCAAGTAGAGCATTTTAAAGACGATTATCGCTGTATCGCTTTTGACTTTCGCGGGCAAGGGCAGTCACAGATTACCAAAGACGGCTATGATATGGACACGCTGGCAGGTGATGCAATTGAGCTACTCAATATACTAAATGTCGATAGCTGCCACTATGTTGGACTATCAATGGGTGGTTTTGTCGGGCAGCGCGTCGCTATTAAGCGCCCTGATCTATTAAATACGCTGACGCTAATAGATACCTCTGCTGATGCTGAGGATCCGGACAATATTCCTGGCTACAAGAAGCTTGTGACTGCAATTCGCTTTTTGGGAATGAAACGGGTGAGCAAAAAGGTCATGCCGATTATGTTTGGCACGACCTTTTTGAACGACAAAGCACAAAAAACTGCCCGCAAAGAGTGGCTGTCCATGCTACAGAGTAATCGTAAGAGCGGCGTCGTCAAGGCAACAACTGGAGTAATTGAGCGTCAAGGCATCTATGATCAGCTCGGCAGCATTACCACACCGACGCTCATCATTGTGGGTGACGAGGATGTGGCAACGCCTTATAGCAAGGCTGAGCGTATGCACTTTGCTATCGAAGGCTCTAAGCTTGCGGTCATTAAAGGCTCAGGACATACCTCAACGGTAGAGGCGCCTGATGCCGTCAATAAAGTGATGAGCAAATTTTTAGCCCGCCAGTCTTAGTACTCGTCAGTCCTAGTATCAGTCATCTTAGCTAATTTTTAGTACTTGCCAGCTGCATATGGGGTTGTCGTTTTAGCGCAGCCCCATACTCTGAGCTGATGATACCTATCATAACCAGCGCGAGCGCGATAATATGATTCATGGTCATCATCTCGTCTTTAAAGAACATTACCCCCATCACCGCACCAAACACAGGTAGTAGGTTCATAGCCAATGACGCCCGATTAGCCCCAATCTGAATGACGCTCTCCATATAAAACAGCTTAGAGATAATGGAGATGAATATCGCAATATAAAGCAACATGAGCCAGCCACGCCAATCTGGAAAGTGAATACCGTTTTGTGCCAAATCATAACCATAAAACGGCGTTGCGACCACTAAACCTGCTAAACTCATCGCCCACATGAGACTTGCCCAATGAATCTTGGGTGCATGACGTAATGCAATAGAGTAGGCAATATAAATACCTGTGGTCACCAAAGCCAAAGAGTCGCCAAGCGCAAAGTTATATTGCGATAATATAAAAGGCTGTCCCCCTGTCAAAATCCAAATCACACCGATAAAAGCAATCCCAATGCCTAGCCACTGCAATAGGTGCGGATTATCCTTGTAAATAAAAGCGCTAAAACAAATCACTCCAAAAGGTATTAGTGCCGTAATAATAGACACGTTGACGACGGATGCTCCCATTGAGAATGCGCTATATAGAACAATATTAAATAAAGCAAAACCACCCCCGCCAACGATAAACAACCACAGCCAATGCTGCTTAATCACCGCCCAATCTTTTTCAATAAGCTTGCGAGCAAAAAACGTCAAGATAAGGGTGGCAATAAACCAGCGAAAAAACGTCATCTCATACGGGGTTAGCCAGCCTTTGCCAAGCTTGCCTGTCACGTTGCTTGTCGCCCAAAGTAGGGGCGCTAATAAAAGCATAACGTAAGGTGCTGGTAATCCATTTTTAACCATAATAAGTACTCTTTAAACCAGCTTAGTTATTGAATGTTTTAAACTTAATAAAACTCATAAAAATGATGCACAGGCCCTTGACCTTGCCCCACCTCAAGCTTGTCTGCGTGTTGTAGCGCGCCAGTTAAATAGGTTTTTGCTTTTGCGCAGGCAATATCTAATGGCTCGCCGCGCCCCCAATTGGTCGCAATCGCGGCTGACAACGTGCAGCCTGTACCGTGACTGTTTTTGGTATTGACACGCACGCTTTCAAACCATTGATGCACGCCGTCGACGTACAGCAAATCTGGCGAATCGTCTTGCTGTAGATGTCCACCCTTCAAAAACGTCGGTACTGCTAGCTGTTTGGCTTGCGCTAGCATCTCGTCACGATTTTTGGCTTCATCTTCACCAAGCAGATCTGCCGCTTCTGGTAGGTTGGGCGTAATGAGTCCGACTTGGGGTAGCAGTTTGCGCATCGCTGACAGTGCATCTGCGTCAAGCAGGCGGTCACCACTTTTGGCAACCATGACGGGGTCTAGTACCACCTTTTTAGGTTGATATTTCGCTAAGGCCTTAACCACGCAGTGAATCATGTCAGCGCTGCCCAGCATACCGATCTTGACCGCATCGACGCGCACATCACTAAACACCGAGTCAATTTGCGCGCGTACCATCTGGGTAGGTAGCATCTGGATTTGCTGGACGCCTTGGGTGTTTTGCGCGACGACGGCGGTGATCACGCTCATCGCATAGCCGCCATTGGCGCTAATGGCTTTAATATCAGCTTGAATACCCGCGCCGCCAGTACAGTCAGTACCCGCAATCGTTAAAATATTGGCGATCATTGTTTTGCTCCTAACAAGGTTTTGGCGGCGATTTTTGGATCGAGAGCGGCGCAAACTGCTGACACTACAGCGATACCATCACAGCCTGTGGTATAAACATCAGCTGCATTGTCTTGACCGATACCGCCGATAGCCACGCTAGGCAATTGACTCTGTGCGACCAGAGTTCTCAAGCCTTCTATACCGATAGGCGGCGCGTGATTAAGTTTGGTTTGAGTGGCAAAGACAGGACCGATACCGACATAGTCCAGTTGCGAGAGATGCTTGGCGTGCGCTACTTGTAGCTCATTGAGAGTATTAATCGACAGTCCCAGCCAAACGTCCGCGCCTAAAATAGCTCGCGCTGCATCGATTGCCATATCGCCTTGACCAAGATGTACGCCGTCAAGCTGGGCTTTTTTGGCAATAGCAACGCGATCATTCATCACGAGTGGCACGCGTCCAGCGATGGCTTCTTTGAGCGCGCAGGCTATCTGGTACAACTCATCATCGCTAGCGTGTTTATCGCGCAGTTGTACCATCGTGACGCCGCCGTCAATCGCTGCGCAAACGGTATCAATCAAACCGCGCTCCGTGCACATGGCGCTATCGGTAACTAAGTACAAGCTCAGTGCCTCGCTAGATTTGTGCGTGGTTTTTGGGGTAGAGGTATTCATATAATGGTCACCTTGGCATTGTTAGAGACTTGATCGGCGTCTAAGTGATAAAGGGCGTCCAAGAATTCAACGTAGAAGCTACCAGGACCTTTGGCTGCCTTGTCTGCCAGCTCACCTGCTTGTCCGTAATAGCAGAGTGCACTGATGACAGCGCCTGTCAGATTATCGCGGTTGCTACCGATGAAACCACCGATTAAAGCCGTCAGTGCACAGCCAATCGCGGTCACACGAGTCATCATAGGTACGCCATGATGTACGCTCCATTGCTGCGTGCCATCAGTGACCCAATCGACCTCGCCTGTGACGACGACGACTTTGGCATGTTCGGTGAGAGCTTCGGCGGCGAATTTAGCAGCCTCGACCGTATCGCCGCTATCAGGGCCACGGCTTTGACTACTCATACCCGCTAGTGCCAAAATCTCTGACGCATTACCACGGATGACATCAGGCTTGAACGCTAATAAGCGCTCACAGCTTTGCAAGCGGTAAGCGGTAGCGCCGACTGCTACAGGATCTAAGACCCAAGGGATGTTTTGCTCATGAGCGACTTGTGCGGTTGTCAGCATGCTATCAAGCCAGTCTGGCGATAACGTGCCAATATTGATGGTGAGCGCATGAGATAAGCGCACGAATTCTGGTGCCTCTGTTTGGGCATGTACCATAGCAGGCGAGGCACCAGCGGCTAGTAAAACATTAGCTGCGGTGCTCATAGCGACAAAGTTAGTGATATTGTGTACTAAAGGCGCTTGAGTACGAAACGAGGTAAAGCAAGAATGAATCGATTGAGGATGCATTTTCTCTCCATAACTAAAAATGGCAGGCGAGAAAACACATAGCATCACGAGTGGATACGGTGATGGCTATACACTCCCTACGCCAGTATGATCTGGATCAGGTTCTAAGGGTACATCTCAGCCTAACGGCGCCCCTGTGAATAACGTTTTGATATTTTATATAATAACTTTTAGGATAAAGGTTTTAATCAATCTATACCAATACAAAGCATCTTACCGAGCTTATCAAAGTAATACAATACAAGACTTGGTAAATCTAACTTACATTCTTGAATTAAATTCATTGCTGTTGTTATTAATTGTCCCAAACACTTCGGCGCGATTGACGATCTCAGTCGCCCA
>NZ_JBQQFC010000161.1:0-5460 GCF_052258445.1 Psychrobacter sp. T6-1 | reverse complement strand
ATTCGTGAGCAGACGCCTCATGTCAAAAAGGTGATCGTCTTTGATAGCAAAGGTCTGCGTAGCCTAGACGATGATCAGGTGATATTTTTAGATGAGCTATATACTATCGGTCAAAACGTGGACAGTGCAATAGAGCGTTTTAGCGCTTATATTGATCAAGGAGACACAAACGATGTCCGCACCCTTATCTATACCTCTGGTACCACAGGCGATCCAAAAGGCGCTATTCTCACCCACGCCAATATCCTCTTTGAGCTAAAAACCAGCATCGATACCCTGCCTATTTTGCCCACTGATGAGCAGCTGTGTTTTCTGCCCTTATGTCATGTGCTTGAGCGCCTCACCTCAGTAGATCTGCCTATTCATCGAGGCTGTATCGTCAACTTCGCTGAGAGCACTGAGACGGTATTTGAGAACATGAAAGAGGTCTCGCCTGATACCTTTACTGCCGTACCAAGGCTGTGGGAAAAGATGTATGCCTCCATCAGTAATATGCGTAGCGATGCCAGTGCATTGAACGGCTGGGCCTTTGATAAGGCTATAAAAGCTGGTCATGACTACGCGGATATCACGATGGCAGGCAACACGCCGACAACGGGTCAACGCCTGCGTTATCAGTTTTGGGATAAGCTGGTGTTATACAAAATACGTGACCTGATAGGCATGAGTAATATCCGCCGCGCAACCACAGGGGCGGCGCCCATATCGCTCGATATTATCCGCTGGTTTCATGCCATAGGTGTGCCTATCTATGAAGGCTACGGCATGACAGAGAGCACAGGGGTAATATCGGTAAATACGCCTGAGGAGCAAATGCCTGGCAGCGTAGGTAGAGCACTGCCAAACTCACAAGTGCGTATCGCGGACAATGGAGAGATACTCGTAAAGGGCGGTCACGTGTTTGCCGGCTACTGGAACAAGCCTGAAAAAACCGCTGAGGATATACGGGGTGGCTGGCTTCATACAGGTGATGTTGGTGAGATAAAGGATGGCTATATATTTATCACAGGTCGTATCAAAGACATTATCATTACCGCAGGCGGCAAAAACGTCACGCCAGCCGCTATCGAGAGCAAACTTAAATTCTCGCCTTATATCTCAGACGCGGTCATCATTGGTGATAGACGCAAATATCTAAGCTGTTTGGTTATGATCGATCAAGAAAATGTCGAAAAGTTTGCACAAGACAATCAGGTCATGTTCTCAGATTTTCGTTCGCTGTGTCATGCGCCAGAAGTTATCGCCTTAATAGATGAGGTGATTCAAGACACCAATAAGACACTAGCGCAAGTGGAGACGATCAAGCATTTTCGCCTTATCGATGTGCTGCTCAGTCCTGAGGATGATGAATTAACAGCAACTATGAAACTCAAAAGAAATCTCGTTGAGAAAAAACACCGCGCGCTTATCGATTCTATGTACTAGTTTAGATTTTTTGCACAAACGGCAGTATCAAAAGTGAACACTAACAGCGACTTAAGTCGCAAGGAGAGAGGCAATGAAATGGACATTCAAGACCACGCTACTAGCACTATCTGTCGGTACGATAGGGCTGGTCGGCTGTAGCAATTCAGAGACGCCAGCGGCGAGCGGCACAGATACTGAAACCGCTGCTACTACGAGTGACGTACCTGTACAAGGCGTAACGGATACTGAGATCCTCCTTGGTAGTGCTAATGATTTATCAGGTCCGTTTGCAGGATTTGGTAATCCTGCAGTAGCAGGCGCTAATATGTACTTTGATGAAGTCAATGCAGCAGGCGGCGTCAACGGTCGCATGATTCGCTACATCGTCGAAGATCACTCTTATCAAGTACCAAAAGCGGTACAGTCTGCCAATAAGCTTGTGAGCCGTGATAAAGTATTTGCCATGCTGATGTCGCTAGGTACCCCGCACAACTTAGCGAGTTTCCCTATAATGGATCGCGCCAATGTCCCTAGTGTCATGCCGCTCACTTTTGCTCGCGCTATGCAAGAAGAGGGCGATTTTGATCGTCGTTATACCTCTGGTAGTACTTATTATGACTCCATAAAATTAGGCATGGAGTACCTGATTGCCGAAAATAATATGAGCAATATATGCGTCATGTATATCCCTTCAGATTATGGTGAAGAGACTAATGAGGCGGCCAAAGATATCACTGACAACAATCCTAATGTTACCTTAGTAATGGCAAGCTCGCATCGTCCAGATGAGACAGACTTTGCAGGAGCAATCGCTAAGCTAAAAGAAGCAGATTGTGATCTTGTCGCATTGTCTCTCACCATTCGCGGCGCTATCACCGCAGTCGGTACCGCAAACGCTATGGGCTGGACTGATGTCAAGTTTGTCGCACCTGTCACAGGCTTTCATCCCGCCGTTGCCGATGCTCCAGGCGGCGCTAGTGAAGGGCTATATGCCGTATCGTACTACAATGATTTGGCGCTAAGAGCGAACGAGCCTGAGACCAAAGCTTTTGTCGATAAGTACAAAGCAGCAACCGGTGAGGATGTATCAGCAGGCGCTATTCTTGGTTATCTTTCAGCTAAAGTAACTGTTGAAGGTCTAAAAGCTGCAGGCAAAGATTTAAATGCCGATACCTTTAACACTGGTATGGAGACCGTCAGCTTCGTAGATGGGGTAACAGGATCGACAGTCGCTATTTCGCCTGAGAGCCATGTCGCGATCAACGATATTTACTTATCGCAAGTACAAAACGGCGCATGGAAAACCGTAACTCAGCTTAAGTAGTTTGCTACGTCTTCCGATTTTGTAACCAACAAGCCATACACCCGTATGGCTTGTTTTACTTTTGGGCCTTAGTTTTGACAAGTTATAGCTTAATAACTACTCAAAAAACGCTCAGTAATAGCTATCGATACAATGCCTTATTTTGTAGCTGTACAGATTTTAATGTTATAAGTGTACAATTGTAAATTGAAATTGTTGTCATTCGTAGTCAACACCTTGCAACGAATCCGCTTATTTGCCAAACTGCTATGAGGCGTCATGATATATAGCGCCCTATAATACTGTCAAAGGAAGATGACCATGACTCAAGAATCATTCCCTGTACCAGCAGAGTTTGCTGCTACTGCCAACACCTCACCTAAGCAGTATGCTGATGACTACAAGATGTCGGTGGCCTCAACCGATGACACTGATGCTTTTTGGGCCAAGCGCGCCCAGAGGATTGACTGGATTAAAGCGCCGACTATCATTAGCGATGTCAGTTATGATCTAGACGATTTTCGTATCAAGTGGTTCGAGGATGGCACTCTCAATATCGCCGCTAATTGTCTAGATCGTCACCTCAAAGCCAATCCGCACAAGCCTGCGATTATCTGGGAAGGCAATCATCCCTCTCAGCACAAAATTATCTCCTTTAAAGAGCTGCATAACGAAGTATGCCGCTTAGGGAATGCCATGCGCAAAATGGGCATCGCTAAAGGCGACCGCGTCACCATCTATCTACCGATGATACCTGAAGCTATCGTCGCTATGCTGGCCTGCGCGCGTATTGGCGCGGTGCATTCGGTAGTGTTCGGCGGCTTTTCTGCTGAGAGCCTAGGCAATCGCATTGTCGATAGCCAGTCCAAACTCGTCATTACCGCGGACGAGGGCTTGCGCGGTGACAAGATTACCCCGCTCAAAGCCAATGTCGACCGCGCGCTCAATATGGAAGGCACAGGCTGCGTCAACCAAGTGGTCGTCGTCCACCGCACAGGCAATTCGGTACCGATGAGTGGTCGCCGTGACGTCTGGTATCATACCCTTATTAGTAGTGAAAATGAGCATTGCGAGCCTGAAGTTATGGATAGCGAAGACCCGTTGTTTATGCTCTATACCTCAGGCTCAACGGGCAAGCCAAAAGGTGTGCTACATACCACAGGCGGCTACATCACTTATGCGCTATCGACCTTTTGCGATGTGTTCGATATAAAAGACGATGACATCTATTGGTGTACTGCTGATGTTGGCTGGATTACGGGTCATACCTATAGCGTTTATGCGCCGCTTGCTAATGGCACAACGACCATGATGTTTGAGGGCGTCCCTGAATATCCCTCGTGGGCACGTATCGGTCAGATCATCGACAAGCATGATGTCAGCGTACTCTACACTGCGCCCACAGCTATACGCTCAATGATGAAAGAGGGTGACGCGTTCGTGCGAGAGTCGGATCGCTCAAGTTTGCGCCTGCTTGGCACCGTTGGCGAGCCGATCAACCCTGAGGCTTGGGACTGGTACTTTGAGGTAGTCGGGCAGGGGCGCTGTCCTATTGTCGATACGTGGTGGCAAACAGAAACGGGCGGTATTTTGCTCGCTCCGATACCGGGAACTACTGCGCTTAAGCCAGGCGCTGCGATGAATCCTCTTTATGGTATCGTGCCACAAGTGATCGATACCGATGATACGGTGTTAGATGGGCCTGCTGGTGGTAATCTGGTCATTAGTAACAGCTGGCCGGGGCAGATGCGCACTATTTATAATGATCATGAGCGGTTTTTAGAGACTTATTTTACCCAGTACCCAGGCTTTTATTTTACAGGGGATGGAGTATACCGCGATGAGGAAGATCATTATTGGATTACAGGCCGTGTCGACGATGTCCTCAAAGTCTCAGGGCACAGGCTGGGTACCGCCGAAGTTGAGAGTGCTATCGACTCGCACCCCTCGACCGTTGAAGCTGCAGTCGTTGGCATGCCGCACGATATTCGCGGCGTCGGAATAGCTGCTTTTGTTATCCTCAATATGGGTGAGGCAGCAAGCGATACGTTAAAAGCAGAACTCAACCGTCATGTGCGTATGGAGATTGGACCTATTGCCAACCTCGATGCTATCTACCTCGTCGATGCGCTGCCCAAGACTCGTTCAGGCAAAATCATGCGCCGCATCTTGCGCGACTTGGCCGCTGGACAGTATGTCGGACTTGGTGATTTATCAACGCTTGCGGACAGTACAGTTATCAATAGCATTATTGAGGTCGTCAAAGCAGAAGATAAAGTGCACCCGTGTTAGTGACGTTTAAGATTTTAACCAGCCATGTTACCAAAAGTAGCATGGCTTTTTGCTGCGCTATAAAATAGGCTTGTTATACTCTCTGCATCCTTTTTCTGCTGACAAGGCTTGTTATCACTATGACTCATTCTACTGCATCTACTAATGATCAAAATAACCCTAAAATAGCCATCATCGGTGGCGGCCTGACAGGATTGTTTACGGCGACTTTGTTAGAGCGTGCGCTTGGTGACAATACGGTCAGCATTACTATCTTTGAAAAATCTCGTAGCGTCGGTCGCCTAGCGACTCGTTATCGTACAGGCAGTACACACAGTGATAAACAATGGCAGTGGGACTTTGGCGCGCAGTTCTTTACCGCCAAGTCAGTTGAGTTTTCACGCTTTATTGCGCCTTGGCTGGACTCAGGACTGTTGCAGCCTTGGCTTGCACAGGTTGTCAATACAACGCCTGCCAAC